>JALWML010000447.1 GCA_027083915.1 Lysobacterales bacterium
TTAACATAGAGGGTATTTGTTTGTCTATTCAGATGAGTCATAAACAAATCCACATCGCCATCATTATCAAAATCCGCTGCGTCAACACCCATGCTTGCCTCTGGCTCACCATTCATGTTGACTGCAACTCCACTTTCAAGGGCATATTCAAGGAACTCATCATAGCCTTTATTTAACCAAAGGAAGTTTTCTTTGCCATCATTGGTTACATAAAAATCCATTCTCATGTCATTATTGAAATCTGCTGTTACAATTCCAAGACCGGGTGATTTTTTAGCTGAAATACCTGATTTTGAACTTGCAGAATGAAAAGTTCCATCTTTATTGTTGACAAACAAATTATCACTTTGGTAACTAAAAGCTTGGGGCGTACAATAATCAGGACTACTATCAAAAGCTTGGCACTGTTTAGTAGTTTTTGATATATGATAATCTACATAATTAACCACATAAATATCCAAATAACCATCATTATTCTCATCGACAATTGAGGCACTTACACTCCAATTATTATCTTTGGTTGCATTCGTATCTTGAATTGCTTTAAAAGTTCCATCACCATTATTCATTAATATTTGGTTTTTCCCAAAATTAACAACATAAATATCAACAAAGCCATCATTGTTCAAATCACCTGTTGCCACACCCATTCCATATCCGGTGGACAAAATTTTCGCTTCTTTAGTGACATCAACAAAGATTGGCTCATCTTTTTTCTTGGTGTCATTTCTATACAACCTATCAGAAACATTCATTTTAGATGTCTCTTCTATTTGTCCACCTTGGATCAAATAAACATCCAAATCACCATCATTATCATAATCCAGTACTGCAACTCCACTACCCATAATTTCGGGCATAAAATACTTTCCAGTTCCACCATTGATGTGTTTAAAGTTTATGCCAGACTGTTTAATCTTATCAACAAATTGAGCAAACAAGGGAGTGCTTCCTAAGACAAGGAATATATATAATATTATTTTCATAATGTTCAGAGACTCTTTTTTTGAATAAAAATTCAGTTTAATGTTATAATGGGTTAAATTAATACCGCAGCTTATTTTAATCAACTTTTGGTTTAATTACCAATATCCACCTACATACACTAACATTTACACATTAAGCGAATATGCTTACTACATATATACAAAATGCAATTAGAAACCCAAAACCTCATAAACTTATTACAAAATAAAAATTATCAGCAAACAATTACTAAATGTCAGCAATTATTAAAAACTTCAAACCATCCGCAAATACACTTATTCTTAGCCATTGCTCTTGGCGGAAATGGAGATTTAACGGCTTCTGAAGAAATTTTCATTAATCTTCTAAAGCATTTTCCAACTAACACTGATGTTCTTTACAACTATGGTCTGATTTTACAGAACCATCACAAATACCAACTCGCCGCTAAGCAATACGAAGCTTGTTTACATTTACAACCACAAAATTATTCTGCATGGAATAATTTGGGTGAAATTCACCGCACACTTAAAAACTTTCCACAAGCCATTAATGCATTTGAAAATTCATTAAAATTACAACCCCACAACATTCAATACAGTCGAAACTTAGGCATCGCTTATTATCAAAATAATGCCTTTGAGAAAGCACTGCCATTATTGTTAAACACCATTAATAAAAACAGTGCAAATGCTGAGGACTTTATTGCTTTATTGGATATATTAATCACACTAAGACAATTAAAACTAGCTACTGACATTTCTGTATTGGCGCAAAAAAAATACATTAACAATGCAGATATTTTAAATCTCATTGGTTTAAATGAACTAGAAAAGAGAAAATTTAACCCTGCAATTATCTATTTTGAAAAATCTTTGCAAATTCGTTCCAATGATTATTCAACTCTTTGCCACTTAGCTACAGCCCAAATGTTCACAGGCAAACAAACGAACAGTATGGAAACTCTTGGAAAAATTTTAAAGTTAAATACAACGCAAGCCTATGTACATGTTTGCACCTTATATGACACCAACAACCAAGATGATTTGGCAAAAAAAACCTTAAAAGAAGGGCTTAAACGCTTTCCAAACAATCCAGAATTACTCTTGATTAAAGCTAGGATGCTTAGGAAAAATAAACAATATAAACCAGCATTAGCACTTGTGAAAGGGTTGTCGAAATTAAAAAAATCTAAAGTATCTCAAGCAACTTTATTGTACGAAAAAGCTCACATTCAGGATAAGCAACAAAAATTTAATAAAGCTTGGAAATCATTTAATCGAGCTAATAAAGCTTGTTTAGCTAATTGGAAAAACCTTCACCCAAGCAAAGACACTTTTTTGAAAACGTGTAAAAGTATTGTCACCGATTATAAAAAAATTACTCATAATACTCAAAATAGTACAGAAGGAAAAAGCGGAGAAAATCTTGTTTTTATCATCGGTTTTCCTCGTTCAGGAACTACCTTACTCGACAGCATTCTTTCTGCGCATACAGATGTTACTGTTCTGGAAGAGGCTCCAATAATAGGTGAAACCTATGACAGTGCTCAAAACTTATCACTTAAAAACTATGCTAAAGAAATCAATATGTTATCCTCTAGTGATTGGAAGAAATTACGCAAACACTATTTCTCTCTCATTCCAGATTATTCTGACTGGAACAAAAAAGGTATTTTGGTTGATAAATCTCCTCTTAACACTATGCACACTGGCTTTATCCACAAATTATTCCCCAAAGCAAGAATTATATTTTCTCAGAGGCACCCATTAGATGTATGTTTGAGTTGTTTTTTTCAAGACTTTAAAATGAATAGCTTTATGACCAATATGACGGATATTAAAAGCACTGCAAAAACCTATAATGCCATGATGAATGTGTGGAAAATTTCAGTCGAAAAGTTCAATATTGATGTTCGTAATCAATCTTATGAAAATTTGGTTACAGATTTTGAATCTGAAACCCGAGAGTTAATCAAATTCTTAAATTTACCTTGGCAAAATCAAGTATTAAATTATCAACAAGAACTTAAAAAAAGAGGAGCTATTTCAACACCAAGCTATGATCAGGTCAATCAGCCAATTTACCAATCTGCAAAAAAC
>JALWML010000448.1 GCA_027083915.1 Lysobacterales bacterium
GGTGTAAAACTGCTTTCAAGAACCTATGAAGTGTTTAATAATCAAAATCTTATTATGGAAATTACTGAGCGATTTCCAATATCCCATTTTATCCAATTAGCGCTTTAAGAACCATCTCACGATTGGCCGAATGCGTTGATTTTTCAAACATAAAAAAACCTGCAAATGCAGGTTTTTTTATGTTTAAAAGAAAAACTTACTTAACAATAAGTTCTGTTCTTCTGTTTCTTGCACGACCTTCTGCTGTATCATTTGTTGCAATTGGTTGTGACTCACCATAACCTTTCCAAGTCATGCGATCAGCACTGATACCGTGAGCTGTTAAATAATCATATACAACTTTAGCACGTCTTTCTGACAAGGCTTGGTTATAGGCATCAGATGCACGTGAATCGGTATGACCAGCAACTTCAACGAGAATTGTACCATGTTCGCCAAGAGTCTTAACTGCTGCATTTAAGATTTCAATTGATTCAGGCTTCAATGTTGATTTATCTGTATCAAAGTGCACACCTTGTAACTCAATAACTACTTTCACTTCACAACCATCTTTACCAACAACAGCCCCTGCTTGTGAATGTGGGCAAACATCTCTAGAGTTGGCAACACCATCTCTATCATCATCACCATCTACAGCAATAGCACAACCAGTTGAATCCACTTTAGCACCAGGTGCTGAATTTGGACAACGATCATTTGCATCACTAACACCATCATTGTCACTATCTAATGCAGGAGCTTGCTCAACTAATTTAGTAACCGTTGATTGTTGAGAGGCTTCTCCAAAAGCAACTGTTAAGCCAGTATTAAACATATAGTTTGTAAATGTATTTTCACCTGAAGCTAAATCATCAGAATTTTCCAACTGATACCTTAATTCAGTTCTTAGTTTAACTCTATCTGTTAATTCTTTAGACATACCTGCAGCTAAATTTAATACCGCATCTGTTCCTGCAGAAGTTAAACCTTGATGAATTTGTGCATCAGTAGCTAAACCTTTATGTTTCATAGCACCAATACCTAAACCTAAATATGGTAGAAAACCAGATGCTTCTGCAAAGTGATATCGACCCATCAAACCAACAGTTTTTTGAGAAAGCTCACCATTTCCTCCTGTTTTATCAAATGTTGCTTTATCAAACTCTAAATCCACAGAAATTCTATCAGTAACAAACTTTCCAAAAGATAAACCTAATGCCAAAGCAGAAGAAACATTTTTGTCACTGTCTGGTTTAACAAAACTCGCATTGGGTGTAACGTACCAACGATCATCAAAATTTGAATCTCCAGCCAATGCCGTTCCTGCTGCCAATGCTAAACTTACTCCTAGTACAATCTTTTTCATATTTTCATCTCCAAAATTAAATATATACATAATTATGTCAATTATATCATAATTGGATAAAAAGTAATAAAAGGTCATGCATTTCTTACAAATGTATACGTGATTTACAGTAAATTAGAATAAAATGTAGGCATGATACAAATTAAAAATAGATTTAGAGGATTTCTACCTGTAGTAGTTGATGTTGAAACAGGAGGTTTTAACTGCCATACCGATGCTTTATTAGAAATTGCAGCCGTTATCATTAAACAAAAAGAATCTGGCGAGCTATTTTTTGATGATGTTACTACCGCCTATGTCGAACCCTTTGAAGGTTCAAATATTGACCCTAAATCATTAGAGGTTACTGGCATTGACCTAAATCACCCTCTTCGCATGTCCATGAACGAAACAGCCGCTCTTGGAAAAATATTTACCCCAATTCGCAAAGCCATTAAAGAAGCTGGTTGCAACCGCGCCATTTTAGTTGGTCACAATGCTCATTTTGATTTAGGCTTTGTCAATGCTGCGGTTGAGCGAACTGGCATTAAACGCAACCCATTTCACCCATTTAGCTGCTTGGATACAGTGACTTTATCGGCTTTAGCCTATGGTCAAACGGTACTTGCCCGAGCGATAGCTGAAGCCCAAATAGAATGGGACAATTCCCGCGCACACTCAGCCATGTATGACACCGAAAAAACCGCGGAACTCTTTTGTAAGATTCACAATTTATGGCTTGAGCTTTCACTGAAGTAGTATTACCTCATCGCCACACTGTGTCTAATCGTAGCAATTGAGCGCGGTACATAAACATCCACTCGACGAGTACAGCTATAGATTAAGTCTAATTCTGGCAATTTCCCTTTAAGATCCTCCCAAATATCATCATGGTATTTACCACCACGTTCAGGGGCAACATTCTCAATTTTCTTATCCACAATCTCACAACATAGCTCAGGGAAAAACTCCTGTGGTAATTGCATTAAGGTTGTTTGAATGGTTTCATTGGGTTTAATTGTTTTGTAAATATTTTTTGTAAATTCACCACCTTTAATACGTTTCAACCTCACTTTGTCTTGACTAAAGTTACTGATTTCTATTTCTAAGCCATATTCACCATCTTTAGAAATAACCTTAAAAACCACATCAATATTACGATTTAAGATGAGACGATTCATATCATTTAAAGGCAGGTGCCAATCCTGATCAATCTCACAATGCAATAAGGCAATCCATTTAGCTGAATATTCACCCAAAAACCCAGCGTATTCTAACTCTTTATCTCCATCTAATACGGATACTACCACTTTTTTATTGATGTGCGCTTCTAAAATCTGATCATATTCCTTACCAACGGCATCAATGGCAGTAGAGCCCACTTGTTTAAGCTTCTTCTCATTGGCTTTAATCAATTCCCCCGCACTGGATTTCATGCGGTTCAAAAAAACACTTAAGGTATCACTAAAGGCTTCTTGGAAATTACTGATAAAGTTACGAAGCTGGCGAATAAAACGACGAAACTTTCCTGGTTTCGATACTTTCTTAACTTCTTCTAATCTCCTTTTCTTGTTTTCTGGAGAAAGTTCATCATGGTAACGCAGTATAAGTTTCAAATTATCCAAGTCTGCTTGGTAAAAAATATAACTATCAACCCAAGCTCCGCCGCTGGATTGATACGGCTTAGAAAACAATAATTTTAAACCATTGGCATAAATTTTTGCATTACCCCACATGCGT
>JALWML010000449.1 GCA_027083915.1 Lysobacterales bacterium
TAATCGAAGATATTAACAAAAGCACGAATATTAAGAAACCGACTCGTGGCATGACTATGAATCAAGTGATTAGCCAATTTGGAGAACCATTAGTTAAAAAACAAGCTGTTGGGAATCCACCAATAACTCAATGGCTTTATGAAGGCTATACAGTATATTTTGAAAACAAATGGGTCATTCAAGCCGTTACAAACAGGAAGAGTAAGAATTAAATTAGTCCTAATTCTAGAGCTTTCAACACTGCACGGGTACGATCGCGAACACCAATTTTAGATAAGATATTGGATACATGATTCTTCACCGTACCTTCTGCTACAAACAGTGAATTAGCAATTTCTTTATTGCTGTGCCCACCAGCCATCAGCCTTAATATCTCTGTTTCACGTGCTGTTAATGGTTCTGGACGTTCAAAACTCATGAAATTATTTTTTAAATCTTCCACACCTTCTAATATTCTTTTCGTTACTTGAGGCCGAACTAAGGTATTTCCTGCTGCAACTTGTTTTATTCCATCAACTAAGTCCTCTAAGGGCACGTCTTTAAGCAAATAACCCATTGCTCCAGACTTAACACCAGCTAATACTAATTCATCATCATCAAATGTTGTTAAAATTATTGTTGGAGGGAGTTGATCCTTCTTTTTTAATTCATGTAGAACATCTAAACCTGACATTTCCGGCATTCGCATATCTAATAATACAACATCGGGGTTAATTTCAGGAATATTTTTTACAGCCATTTTTCCCCCATCAGCTTCACCAATAACCTCTATTCCATCAGCAATTTCCAACAAAGCTCGCACTCCTTGTCGAACCAAATTCTGATCATCTACTAAATATACTTTTATCATAACTACCCTACGTTAAATATTATTTTTATACCAAAGCCTTTCTTATTGGAAAGAATCTCAATAGCCCCATTGTATTGTTTAACTCTTTCTCTTATTCCAGTTAAGCCATTACCTTCATTTATTGCTATTCTATGACCTATTCCATCATCTTTTATCTCAATAATGATTAACTCATTTCTTTGATCAAATTTTAACCAAAGGTTTTCTGCTTTTGCATGTTTGATGCAATTGGTTATCAGTTCTTGCGTGCACCTTAACATCGTTTGTGCGAGCTTTGGATCTTCAATAGTATAGTCTTTATCAATAGTAAGGTGAAGTTTTAATCGAGGAATACCATCAGTTAACTCCTTGACCGCCTGAGAAAAATTCAGGTTGCCCTTACCTCTAAAAGAGCTAACTACATCTCTAACATCACTTAATAATAATCGAGCAATGCTTTGTGCTTTTTGAACTTGCAACTTTGCTTTACCTTCAGTTATATGGGTTGCAACCTCGAGATTCAAACTTAATGCGGTTAAATGATGGCCTATTAAATCATGCAATTCACGTGAAATTCTTAACTCCGAATTTAACTTCCTGAGTTCTTCTTTGGCATTTTGTTGTTTAAACCCAACATAAGATAAGACATAAGAAAATGCGGAGATTCCTAACCAGAAAAATATAAAAAACAAATTATCAAACTGATAACTCTCATTATCTACTAAATCTGTCTGGCCTGAAAACATCTGCCAAGCAATTAATATATTTTGAAAAACTAGAATTATTAACCCTTGATAGACACTCATTAACCAAGGAAGTAAAATAGTAATAATCAAAGAGTAAAATAAACCTGTAATGCTAAAGGTAGACCAATTTATGATGTAAATGACTGCAATCATAGCAATCAGTAGAATCCATTCCTCTAATGTTAAATCTGATTGACCAAGATTACGTGTTAAAATTAAAAAACCAAAACCAAAGGAAATATGCGACAAAAACCATAAAATGCTATAAGAATTTAACCAATTTTCATCGAGGTATATTTTTGCAACAATAGGGATGGTTAGACTTAGCCAAATAAAGAGACCTGCAAGCCTAAATAATGAAATATGAGAAAATCGATATATCACAAAAGCTCATTAAAACTATCGATAATCACATCAGGATTTGAATGTTTAATGTCCTCACCATGATTATATCCATAGCTTACAGCAATTACATAACAACCAGCATTCCTTGCTGCAGCAATGTCGTGTTGAGAATCACCTATCATCACACAATCATCTAACGGAGTATTAAGTTTTTCGCTAGCATGGATTAACGGCCACTTATCTGGCTTTTTAAACTTGACATTATCACCTGCACAAATAACACTAAAAAACTGACTAATCATGTTTTGTTGTAATAAAAATTCGGTGAACTCTAAAGGTTTATTGGTGATGCAGGCAAGCTTTATATTATTAGCCAACAGCATTACCAATAATTCTTTAACATAAGGAAATAAAGTACTGTATTCTCCAACACAATCTCGATAAGCGTTTGAGAATAATTCAAATGCCTTATTCAATTCTTTTTCATTAGCTTTTATATTATTAAATGCTAAAGCTCTTTCTACTAATTTTAGTGTTCCATTACCAATCCAATTCTTTATATCTTGTAAACTAGGTTCTTTTAATCCTAGTTCTTGTGTCATTCTATTTATTGCAAAGGATAAATCTTTCGCTGAATCAATTAGAGTTCCATCTAAGTCAAAAAAAACAGCTTTGTACTCATAAAGATTTTTCATTGTGGTTTTTTAATAACTTTGTACTTACCATTCCCTGTTTTTAATAGCAATGGACTTTTAACATCAATTGTGGGGTATAACCAAAATTTCTTTGCAGAATGGTGACCTGATTTCTTTCTTGTAACCATTTGTACTTCTCCAAAAGCATAGACGACATCATCTGGTTTTAATCTGGATTTTGTGATAGTCATGGTAATGGGGTTTCCTCTATTATATTTTTTTGCTAGCCCAATTCTTTTTTTCTTAATTTCCTCTGATAGAGCTTCATTACTATTGTGCTCCAGCGCTATATCCGTGCCATTTTTCTTTGCTTTTATTGCTTGATTGATGTCAGCTATTAACTGCAGTTTGTCAGTCACTTGGTAACGGTTATCCTTTATTAATTTTAGACCTTTCGAATTCAGAGGTAATAAGCTTTTATAACGGTATTTATAAATG
>JALWML010000450.1 GCA_027083915.1 Lysobacterales bacterium
GCTTAAATCCATGACAGCTTTCGCCAATGGCGATGTACAAACCCAATTTGGACGATTCACCTGTGAAATGCGTTCGGTTAACCAACGATTTTTAGACGTCACCATCCGCCAACCTGATTTTTTACGCAAAACAGAAGGCGAAATCCGCAAACTTATTACCAACTACCTCAATCGCGGAAAAGTGGAAATATTTATCAAATATTACCCCAATCCTGATGCCGATATTAATGAACTGAGCATAAACACACCATTACTCAAACAACTGCTTGCCTGTGGAGATGAAGTCAATAGTCAAATTGAAAACATAAATACCGATTTAAACACTATTGATATCTTGAAATGGCCACAACTGGTCATTCAATCACCAAAAGACACCAGCGAACTTGAACAAACGACCTTAGATTTAATCAAACAAGTCTCTGCCAAATTACTCAAAGCGCGTATTCGCGAGGGTGAATCCTTAAAAACAGTATTGCTTGAAAAACTTGCCATCATTAGTGAAACAAGAGACTTAATTGAACAGCACATACCAGAGATTCAAAAAAGCCTAAAAGAGCGTTTATTAGCAAAACTGGATGAAATTGATGTTGAACACAACGAAGATCGTTTTGAGCAAGAACTCGCCATATTACTGCAAAAAGCCGACATCATAGAAGAAACTGACAGACTCAATACCCATATTAAAGAAATTCAACGCGTTATTGAACTGGATGAACCAGTGGGTCGCCGATTGGACTTTTTGATACAAGAATTACACCGTGAAGCTAACACTATAGGTTCAAAATCTGCTACCATACTGACCTCGCAATCCAGCATCAATCTTAAAGTTGCGATTGAGCAAATGCGTGAACAAATTCAAAACATCGAGTAATACTATGATTGGAAAATTAGTTGGCACACTTTTTATCGTATCAGCACCATCTGGCACAGGCAAAACCAGCCTTGTTAATGCCCTCGTGCGTGACACCAATCATTTAAAACTATCGGTTTCATCAACCACTCGCAAACCACGCCCTCGAGAAATTGAAGGTTACCATTATTTTTTTATTGAAGAAGAAAAATTTAAGCAAAAGGTAACTGCCGGTGATTTTTTAGAATATGCCGAAGTTTTTGGCAACTATTATGGCACATCACAAGAGTCTGTCGATAAAATGCTTAACGAAGGACACGATGTGGTACTTGAAATTGATTGGCAAGGTGCGCAGCAAATCAAAAAACGTCGCCCAGATGCTGTGAGTATTTTTATCCTACCACCGAGCATCCAAGCCCTACGCGATCGCCTAGAAAACCGTGCACAAGATAGTAAAAAAGTGATTGATGCGCGCATGAAAAAATCTTTAAATGAAATATCACATTATGGTGAAGCCGACTATTTAGTCATTAACGATGATTTTGAAGATGCACTCAAAGGATTAAAAACAATAGTCCGTGCCCATCGTCTAGAAACTACCAAGCAAGCGGTGATAAATAAAGATGTGATTCAAGGGTTGTTGGGGTAGATTTTAGATAAGGAACGCAGAGCTACGCTGAGAAATCACAGAGTTACGCGGAGAAACAGATGTCAAACACTCAATTCATATTTATAGATAAAAACCATATCCCAACAAAGACCCAGTTACAAAACTCAATTGACAAACTTGGTTATAATTTTCTACTTGACCCTGAATTCACACCTTTTGAAGATGAAGGTTTCTCTCCATGTACTTTAAATAAAGAATCCAATGTTGGATTTGAAATATTTTATGAACCAGCTTGCGATGTCATTAATGATGATATTCAACTCAAAAGCATTGCCAACGGAAAAAACTATTGCATTAACCTAAACTGGGGAGGAAACATGAAAGACTTCGCCTGTGTAATGATTGTCAGCTCTGCACTGGCAAAATACCATCAAGCAATTATTTCTTATGAAGGGGAAGGAGCCGAATCAACAAATAAACTTATAAAAGACACTAAAGCCATTGTAAAAAATACTACTAAATCATCCAATAATGCAACCCCACAAAAAACTTTTGATAAAAAGGAAATTGAAAAACTCTTATTAACTGAATTAGATTCAACAACTGGAGAAACACTTAAGGTAAGCACTAGTTACAACTGGGGAAGCCAAATAACAGCAATTACATCAAATGCATATCACTTTAGAACACAGGTCTTTAAAATTACCACAAACAATAATTCAATTGATGTAACCAATTATGGCGAAGCTATATCTAAGTTGACTGCTAAACTTTTCAGCTTAGGTGAAAACCCGTCAAGTTTAGAAATAGAAGAACTGGAGAAACTTTCAAATGACAAAGATGATGCTTTAGATAGGGATGAAAAATCCATAATTCAAATACAAACCATGCTTAAATCTTTAACTAATATCCAAGTAATTAAGAAAGTCAAATGGAATGGCAGTAACAGATTAAATCTTTATTGTTCAAATTTCATCATTCATTTGATTTCACTTGACGACCACTCACTTGGCAACATAGTGTTTACAACTCCCAAATACCAATTTGAGATTTCCCAAAGCAATATTAGCTTAAGAGAACTATAATAATTACAGCATTATTAAATTGATACAAAAATAATATAGGTTGGCGTTGAATGTAATAAAACCCAACAAGTAAATATACTGAAAATCTGCTGTTGGGCTTCGCAAGCTCAGCACCAACCTACAAATGAGTTTTAAAGTAGTGGCTTCCCTTGTGGGAGCCTTGATAAATAAAGCTACCGAATTAAAACAACACTTTTAACGACTACAATCCTCTCTCTCTTGCTTAGTCTTAGAATAACTTTATGTTAAGAAGTCCCAAGTGAATTAAATGATTATAGAATTGATTGTTTTTTATAGGTAAAATTTACATCATTTGTATTGATAAAATTTACTTTATCAGAACAATCAACACCAGATTCGGTTTTACAAGTATACGCTTGAACTTCAACACCCGTAATTTGTTCACATGTCAGACCACCAAAACCAGCATCAATTTTTCGAGTTTCATTAGCTTTGATGGTTCTTTTACTAGCTAGCCCTGTCTTGAGGTATTTTTCTTTAGTG
>JALWML010000451.1 GCA_027083915.1 Lysobacterales bacterium
CGCAGTGATGATTTCTTAAAAGCTAACCGCAAGAAAAAAGGCATAAAAGAATTGGCATCAGGCATTCAATATAGAGTTATCGAAGATGGCTCTGGTAAGCACCCAACATTAGACGATGAAGTTGTTATCCATTATCGTGGTTCTTTAATTGGCACAGAAAACCCTGATAATTACCAAGAATTTGATTCATCTTTTGTTCGTGGTGAGCCGAAAACGATTAAAGTAGGTTCTGCTTTAAAGGGCTGGCAGGAAATATTACCATTAATGAAGCCAGGTGCAAAATGGCAAGTATTTATTCCACCAGAGCTTGCTTATGGTATCCGAGGGCAACGTCCAATTGGTCCAAATGAAGTGTTAATCTTTGATATTAACCTATTAAGCATTAAATAAAACACTGTTTTTGACTTACATGGTTAAGCACAGGTGTTCACAAATAAGAGGCGGAGTAATGCAAATTGCTCCGTTTTTTTATGTTTAATATTCAGAATAAAGACAAGCTTTATGCTAATTTAAAATCAATCTTAAAAACCGAATTGATTCCGACTGAAATTTGGCAAGCATCTGGCCACGATGAGTTTAGACCTGCAGCTGTTCTTGTACCATTGTTTTGGAAAGGTGAAAACATTCATATTTTACTGACCAAACGTTCTGAGCAACTCAAACACCACTCAGGTCAAGTGAGTTTTCCTGGTGGTAGTTTTGATGAGACAGATGTAACCATACGTCAAGCAGCAATTCGTGAGACGCATGAAGAGATTGGAATTGAACCTGCTTTTATTGATGTGGTTGGTTATTTAGAGGATATTGAAACTAATTCAGGTTTTTATGTCACACCATTTGTCGGTATTTTAAAAGATGGTTTTCAACTCAATATTAATGAAGATGAAGTTTCGGAAGTGTTTTCGGTGCCGTTGTCTTTTTTTTGCAAATCAGATAACTGTCAAAAACGTCGTGCTCATTATCAAGGCAAGGATGTTAATTACTATGTCTTTGAGTATAATAATTACACCATTTGGGGCGTAACAGCTGAAATTATCGTTAAATTAGTCAAAAAACTTAAAAACAAATAAAAATATGTCAGAACAAAAGAAAGGTAAATTATTTATAAAAACACACGGTTGCCAGATGAATGAGTACGATTCATCCAAGATGCAAGATGTATTGGTTGACTCATATGGTTTAGAAATTACGGATGTTGAAGAAGATGCCGATGTAATCTTATTAAATACCTGCTCGATTCGAGAAAAAGCACAAGAAAAAGTATTTTCTCAATTAGGCCGATGGCGTAAACTAAAAGAAAAAAATCCAAACCTTGTTATTGGCGTTGGTGGTTGTGTTGCTTCACAAGAAGGTGATAATATTATCAGACGAGCACCGTATGTGGATATGGTCTTTGGACCTCAGACATTACACCGCTTACCAACAATGCTTAAAGCAGTCAATGATGAGCACAAACCGCAAATGGACATCAGTTTTCCAGAGATTGAAAAATTTGACAATCTTCCTGAGCCACGAAAAGAAGGGCCATCTGCTTTTGTTTCAATCATGGAAGGTTGCAGCAAATATTGCACCTTTTGTGTTGTACCGTACACGCGTGGCGAAGAAGTTTCTCGTCCATTAGATGGCGTGCTTGCCGAAATTATGGAATTGTCGCTGCAAGGTGTTAAAGAAATTAATTTACTGGGACAAAATGTCAACTCCTACCGTGGTGAAACCCATGAGGGAAAAATCGTTGACTTAGCCCACTTAATTCACTACGTTGCAGCCATTGATGGCATCGAACGTATACGTTTTACCACCTCGCACCCAGTCGAGTTTACTGATGCCTTAATCGAAGCCTACCGCGATGTTCCAAAACTAGCTAACTACTTACATTTACCAGTACAAAGTGGTTCTGATCGGGTGTTATCTGCAATGAAACGTGGACACACAGCGATTGAATACAAACAAAAAATTCGTAAACTACGCGAAGTTCGTCCAGATATTTCCTTGTCCTCTGACTTTATTGTGGGTTTCCCAGGTGAAACAGATAAAGAGTTTGAGGCAACTATGAAGTTGATAGAAGATATTCGCTTTGATCAATCCTTTAGCTTTATTTATTCTAAACGTCCAGGAACACCTGCTGCTAACATAGAAGATGAAATTCCATTGTCGGCTAAGAAGGTTCGCCTGCAAAGACTACAAGATAAGATTAACGAATTTGCCAGTGAAATATCACAGGCGATGATAGGAACAGTGCAAAGGGTTTTAGTTGAATCAGTCTCAAAAAAAGACGAAAAACAATTAGCAGGACGCACAGAAAATATGCGTGTTGTTAACTTTGATGGTAACCATCGG
The DNA here is from genome assembly GCA_027083915.1 of Lysobacterales bacterium. GTDB lineage: Bacteria > Pseudomonadota > Gammaproteobacteria > Xanthomonadales > Marinicellaceae > NORP309. Next base: position 2,338 of record JALWML010000451.1, read on the forward strand.
TTAATTGGACAATTGCTTGATGTGGAAATTACCGCTGCTTACAGAAATTCATTACAAGGGAAAATAGTCACTAAATGAGTAAAAAAGTACTAACACTTCCAACATCAAATAATGATGTATTGACCAATTTTTTCGGAAATCACGACGAAAACATAAAGTTAGTGGCTCAAACAACAAAAGCCACAATCAATGCGCGTGCTAATAAGATTCAAATCGAAGGCGATGAAACTCAGATAGAACAAGTGCAACAGTGTTTAGATTTGATGCTAGAAGAAGCCCAAAGCCAATCACTGGATTTAGAGATGACTCACATTATATTACAAGGCAACTACAAAAATTCATCTGGTAATGACGAGGAAGTCATAGAAGTCGAAGATGTTAAAATCCAAACTCGCAAAGGGGTCATCACAGGACGTTCACCCAACCAAAAATTGTATTTACATAATATCGTCACGCATGATGTCAATTTTGGAGTAGGGCCAGCAGGAACGGGTAAAACTTATTTAGCCGTAGCTTGCGCTGTTGAAGCGATATTAAATCAAGAAGTTCAGCGTATTATTTTAGTAAGACCTGCGGTAGAAGCTGGCGAAAGGTTGGGATTCTTGCCCGGTGATTTATCTGATAAAGTTGATCCGTATTTGCGTCCACTTTACGATGCTTTGTATGAAATGCTCGGTGTTGAAAAAGTCGAACGCATG
>JALWML010000452.1 GCA_027083915.1 Lysobacterales bacterium
ATCTAAACTATCAGGCGTATCATCCCAGCCATAGTCAGCTAAGCCAAAAATGCTAAACATCACCATAAAAACGGTGATGCTAAGGTATGAAATCATGTTGGTAGTGGTGTTTATCATTTGTATAAATTGTGTAAAGCTTACTTATTTATACAACACTAAATACCTTTAGTTCAGATTTAATCATCAATCCACTTTTTAATGACTTGATAAACCTCATCATTTTCTAGCAGCTCAATATGACCTGTATCTCGACCTATCCATGTATTCTCTTCTGGAATTTTTAAATCATAATATTTATGAATACCAAGAGCAGAATCGACCGTCACCAATCCATCACCAACAACATGAGCAGCAAGTAATGAATCCTCTTTCTCGGATGTTGTTGAAGCTAGAGCATAGAATTGTATATTTTCTGGCAAGGGCACATAAGTTCTTTTGTCTTTATTGTGTTCAAATCTGCCGTGTTGGTTCCAATCTTCATCGATGATATTGCCGTGACGTAGATCGGTGATGCCGCAACTGCGAATATTTGTTATTTTAGTGAATGGTTCGGTATAAGGGCTGACCTTTAGCATGGTGTTGAGCCAGTTTCCGCCTTTTTCCAGTAATGCACCATGATGGGGCGTACCAAGAAGAATAATTTTGTCGCAATGGGTTAACCATTTTTGCTGCACTCTTTGCGCATAATAACAGGCACTTCTAGCGAGCAATCCACCCATGCTATGGGCGAGAATTGATATTGTTAATTCAGGTTTAGCAAATTGTTCTAACAATAGTGCCAGTTCTTTACCATTTTCAGAGACATGCTTGCCAGTGTTGTAATGCAAATACAGACAGGTGTAGCCTAATTCTTCTGCTAGTGCTTGACCATGGTTATGAGAAAGGTCATTATTGTCTCTCTGCCATTGCAAATCATTCATGCATAAGCCATGGATTAAGATTAAAACCTTACCATTTGATTGATCTATTAACTGTGCAATTTCATCTTTTGATAGGGATTTTCCATCACGTCTTAAACTCATTTGGATAGCTAATGGGTTATCGTGTTTATGTAAATAATCCCCAATAACGCCATTGGTTGCAGCAATAATTGCTTCGCGACTTTGGAAAGACTGTTTTTCCCCTATGGTGTCGCTGAGCTTTGCCAGCATAACATCGATACCATCACCAAAAGCATCGGTAATTTTCCTGATGGTGCGGTAAACCATGCCCGAAATCCCTTTGGCATCTTTTTTTGGGTCACCAATAATACCAGTAAATGAGGCAATGGTACTGTGTAAGGACTCAACAATATTGGTCACACCTTTAACGGCATCAACGGTTAGTTTTGCCGTTCCTTGTAAATCGCTTGCTGCATTTTTTGGTGACTTTTTCATAATTTTATTTTGAATTGGCAATTAACTAAATATGACAGGAATTCCTGATTTATCAAACGTCATGTATTTACTTAAATCACCACCTGATTCTACTGTTTTCATCATGATTTCGAGTTGTGCTAATGCCTCCTTAACACTTGGCATAATAGAACCTCGTCCAGGCAAGACAGCCACAGAAACTAAATCCCATTGCCGATTTTGTTGTTTTGACTCCTTGACCAAATCTTCAAAATTACTTAATTCATTCAAAGGTTTATTTAACGTCATAACTGGTGTCAAAGCACCGCCCAATCCAGCATTAAATCTAAATTCTTCATCACCCTTATGATCTTCGGGTAAGGACTTCTTTAAAAAAACAAAAAGAAAATGTTGTGGCTCAAGCTGCATACGAGCAACTGCCAATAAAGAATCGTAATCTGTAATTTCCACTTTTATACCTTATACAAATAACGAATTATACCTTTTTATTGCCGACATACCGCATAAAAACATTACTGCGTTCATACAAACCATTAAATTTTTCTTTAATGGCTTTATCATGCACAAAGCCATTTTTTTCATACAAATGTATAGCTGACTCGCAAATAGAGTTGGTTAATAAAAACAAGGTGTCCATATCCATTTTATTGCAATCAGCTAAGACCGCTTGCAATAAAACTTCTCCAGCCTTTAGCCCTCGTGCTGATTCAAGCACACCCATTTTGGTTAGCTCATACCAATTATCACCAAAGTTTTTCACTGCACATGTGCCGATTATTCCTAATTGTTCGTGCTGGGCAAACCATATTTGACCGCCCTCATCAATAATATGCTTTTGCGGATTAGATAAAATCATCTCATCGTAATCTTCCATATAAAACATCGCAGAAACCCATTGGGCATTGATGGTGTAAAAGTGTTTGGCTAACTCGGGTGTGTAGGTTAGTATTTTGACATCTAAGTTTTGTTGTGTTGATTCAACCATTATAATTCTCCAAAGTGCGTTCAAACAATGATTTGCGTTCTAAGGCTTTTTCAAATTGTTTTAAAGCTTGGTAAAAGTTCTGTTCTGTTTCTTCGCAGATGGATTCAGCTGCCAATCTGACCGACTCTCGCAGTTTATGCATTTGCTTAAATTTTTTCCTGCCTTGTTTGGACAACTTCATAATCTTACGCCGCGCATCATCAGGATCGGCATTAAAATCAACCAAACCCGCTTTAAACATTTCTTTACTATTTTGGCTAATAAAAGGTTGAGTCTGACCCAAATACAAAGCCGCTTGATTTATCGAAACCTCTTTTTTCTCAGCCAGCAACGACATCAAAGTAAACCATTTAGGCTGCATATCATAACCAGAATACTTATAAGTCCGCGAAGCATCTTGCATCACCCTATCACTGAGGCGCTTAAGACGCGACCCCAAAGCCACCTCACCCAAATCATCAAAAAAATCTTTATAAAGCATATCAACCCATCCACAAAACATTGTATCACTAATTATATAAGCACTAATGTATTTGTCAATACAAATGCTTAGTTTCAAAAAACCCAACTATCGTTAAAAAAATCGTGAAAATCTTTACCATAAAGATTTTTGTGAATTTTTTTAACGCTGAGCGGAGTTTTTTGCAACTTTTTTACACGTTCCACGAGTTATGCATGGGTCTCTATTAGTTC
>JALWML010000453.1 GCA_027083915.1 Lysobacterales bacterium
AATATCCAAATAGCAAAGTCACCTGGCAATAGTCTGGGTTCTTTTTTCATGAAGTTCTAGTAATATCAGTTTATGCAGAATTGTACCCAGAGTTAAATTATTGTAATTGATGAGGGTCAAGAATTACCAGAGACGGAGTTGAAATAATACTGCTTAGAACGGTATTATTTATTCTTATTTGCGATATAATAACGCTTTAATTTATGCTGTTTAACGATATCGTAGTCGTTATCAATAACTGAGATTATATTATGACAAAAGAAGTATATATCATTGGTGCAAAACGCACCGCAATTGGATCATTTCAAGGGCAGTTTGCTCATACTCCATCACCTTCATTAGCATCAGCTGCAATTAAGGCTGCAATAGAGCAATCTGGTGTTAAAAATGTTGATGAGGCTTTGATTGGTTGTGTTTTACCTGCAGGCGTAGGTCAAGCACCAGCCAGGCAAGCTGTATTGGGTGCTGGTTTGGATAAGTCTGTTGTTTGTACTACCGTTAATAAAGTGTGTGGGTCTGGTATGAAGACAGTCATGTTAGCACACGATGCCATCAAAGCTGGATCTGCTGATACACTAGTAGCGGGTGGAATGGAGTCAATGACATTAGCTCCTTATATGCTACCCAAGGCACGCAGTGGTTATAGAATGGGACATGGTACGACTTTGGATCATATGTTCTATGATGGCTTACAAAACCCTTATGATAATAACATGATGGGTGTTTTTGCAGAGTCTTGTGCAGATAAATTTACTTTTACACGTGAAGCCCAAGATGAGTTTTCTGCTGAGTCAGTCAGACGTTCTATGGCAGCTATGGAATCTGGAGCTTTTGATGAAGAAATCACCGATGTTGTGGTTAAAAATAGAAGAACAGAAATTGTAGTTAATAAAGATGAAGAACCACCGCGTTGTCATATAGACAAAATCCCAACATTGCGTCCTGCATTTAGACGTGAAAATGGAACAGTAACAGCAGCTAATGCTTCTAAGATTTCTGATGGGGCGGCAGCTATGGTGATTGCGAATGGTGATGTTGTTACAGAAAACAATTTAAAACCTTTAGCTAAGATAGTAGGGCACACAACTTTTGCTCATGAGCCAGAATGGTTTACAACAGCACCTGTTTCAGCTATGCAAAAGTTAATGGATAATTTGAACTGGTCTGTGCAAGATGTTGATTTATTTGAAATTAATGAAGCTTTTGCCGTTGTCACTATGGCAGCTATGGAAGAATTGAAAATTCCTCATGAAAAGGTTAATGTTCATGGTGGAGCTTGTGCTTTAGGTCATCCAATTGGAGCAAGTGGAACACGTATTTTAGTGACTTTATTGTATGCATTAAAGCAAAAAGGCCTAAAGCGAGGTATTGCCAGTTTGTGTATTGGTGGTGGTGAAGCAACGGCAGTTGCTATTGAGATAGTCTAAGGTCTAACTATTACCCAAATATTCATTAAAAGCCCTTTTTAGGGCTTTTTTTGTTTATTTCGAATGTTGATATGATCAGAAAAATGTTCAATCTCAATAATTTCTTTACAATGAGGGCAGGCTAATTCAGTGAGTTTTAATTGCATGTGTTTGATTTCACGTATAATGCTCTGAACTTCAGCAGGTACAATGGCAAGATCATGGGCAAGTTTATTAAGTTTTCTTCTTTCTTTTTTATCCAAAATACCATCACTTAAAAAGTGAATAACTTTATCCTTGAATTGTTCTCTGCGTCGGTTAATTTCTTTGGTAAAACCTGATGCCATGATACCAGCTGGCAATGCTGCCATTCCGATGCCTGACATTAAAATGACCCAGCCAAAGGCTTTACCTGCCGCTGTTATTGGGACAACATCTCCATAACCTACCGTTGTGAGTGTCACAGTCGCCCACCAAATGGCACGTGGGATGGTGCCAAATTGTTCGGGTTGATCTTCTGCCTCTACAATATGCATACCTGTTGCGGCAATTATTATAAGAATAGATAAAACAAAAAAAGCAGAAAATAGATTTGGGCTTTCTTTTTTCATTACCGACATGAGTAAATTCATTGAGCGTGAATAACGAGTTAACTTAAAGACACGAATTAAACGTAAACCACGTAAAATCATAAAGTCTCTGTAAACAAACAAACCAAACCAAACCGGCAGTACTGCCAATAAATCAATAATCGCCATGGGTGTGAGCATATACTTGAAGCGACCTTTGATAGATTTATATTTCTTCACTTCAGCACTAGACCAGACACGCAATATATATTCGATGGTAAACACCAATAAAGAAAATATCTCAAGAACTTTAAATGCAGTCTTATGTGTTTCAAAAAGAATAGGGTCACTTTCAAGAATAACAGCAGCAACGGTGAGCATAATGAGAGTCATTAAAAAATAGTGAATAAACTCAGCAAATCGTGAATGATGTTCGCGTTCAAGTATAAGGTAAACTTTCTTTCTTAATTTCATTTTATTCATAAGAGTCATTTTTAATTCACTCAAATCCGTCACTATAAATTATACCACTCGAGGTAGCAGAAACACCATATCTAAGAGCAACAGAGTAAGCATCATTGATACCATCATTGTTTTCATCAATATCAAATGTTGTTCCAATACCTACTGCATTGCTGCAAAAATCATTAACACTTGAGCAAAATGAACCTGTGGCACAATTTTCTGGAGTTAAACCAGATTGTGCACAAGAGACAAGAATTGTACCAAAAAATATTGAGGTGGTAATGAGTGGTTGGTTTGGATCAACACCTGCGCAGCTACAAGTTCTATATTGCGCATCAAGAATGCCTAAAAATTCATCGCTTGGTAAAATTCCACCGATTTTCATGCCACCCACAATAGTTGGGTTTGTAGCAGCTAAGTCTTCAGTGTAAATTCCGTCCTCTTTTCCACTTGGATTTTCTACTAGAGTTGCATTGACTTTAACTGTGTTTAGTGTCAGGGGCACTAAACCTTGTTGGGCATCAAATTGTAAATTGAGTAACCCAGATACCTGACTTGCTGTTGCTGTTATAACTCCTAAG
>JALWML010000454.1 GCA_027083915.1 Lysobacterales bacterium
ATTGAGTTTTTCCTCAATAACTTCGTAACCTCTATCGATAAAATGAATATCAAAAATTTCTGTTGTGCCTTCGGCAACTAAACCTGCGATAACTAAACTGGCAGATGCTCGAAGATCAGTTGCTGTTGTTGGTGCTCCATTGAGGTTTTTTACGCCATTAATAATGGCTTGATTACCTGCAATTTTGATTTCAGCACCCATACGAATTAACTCATTGATATGCATAAAACGGTTTTCAAATAAATTTTCTGTCACAATGGAATAACCACTGGCGATGGCATTAAGTGCGCAGAACTGAGCTTGCATATCTGTAGGAAAATCTGGATGAGGAGCAGTATTGATATTAACAGGTTTTGGTCTTTTTCCATGCATGTTTAAGCTGATGGAATTTTCGGTGGTAGTGATAACTGCACCTGCTTGACGTAATTTTCTTAAAACGGCTTTTAAATCATCTGGATTGGCATTATTTACGGTAATTTCGCCACCAGTAATGGCTGCAGCTACCAAAAATGTCCCAATTTCAATACGATCAGGTATAACGGTGTGTTCGCAACCGACGAGTTTTTCAACGCCTTTAATTGTTAGTGTTGGTGTGCCAATACCTTTGATTTTGGCTCCCATGTTGATTAAATAGTTTGTTAAATCAATTACTTCTGGTTCAGTGGCACAATTATCCAAAACAGTTTCTCCTTTAGCAAGAGTAGCTGCTATTAATAAATTCTCTGTTCCTGTGACTGTTACTTTTTCCATGTGAAAATGACAACCATGTAAACGATCTGCTTTAGCAATGATATATCCATTCTCTACTTTAATCTTAGCCCCCATAGCTTCCAAACCTTTTAAGTGTATGTCCACTGGACGAGCACCTATAGCACAACCTCCAGGTAAAGAAATTTCAGCTACTCCATATTTCGTTAATAAAGGGCCAAGAGCAAGAATTGAGGCTCGCATGGTTTTGACTGTCTCATAAGGGGCACGCGGTGTGTGAATATTATCAGCACAAATTTCGACATTAGTCGTGTCATGAACAGCCAGTTGCACACCCATTTGGATGAGTAGGGTATTCATTGTGGTGACATCATCAAGATGAGGCACATTTTTAATTAAGGAAGTGCCTGTTCCAACAATACTTGCTGCAATAATGGGTAAAACGGCATTTTTTGCGCCTGATGCATTAATGCTTCCATTAAGTGGACAACCCCCTTTAATAACTATTTTTTCCATTATTTAAGGTTCCTGTATTCTTCAGGAGTATAGGATTGAAAACTAAAGGCGTGGATATCACTTTGCATGTGATCACCTAAAGCTGCATAAACCAGACGATGTCTCATAATTTTTGATTTTTGGTTAAAATCCTCTGAAACAATAACGGCAGTAAAGTGTGTTAAATCATCACTTTCAACTTTCACATAATCGCAATTGATGTGGTTTTTGATTAATTCTTCTATTGATTGTGGTTGCATATAATTTGCTGTTTAAACGAAAAAGATTATTTTACTGTGGAAAAGTACATTGGTGTCAAAATTTCTTCTAATTCTTGGCAAATAGCGGGCTATTTTTATTGATTGTTAAGAATTTCTTAGTTGATTGCACTCTTTGCCTTGTGGAGAATACTTTTTCGGGTAAACACTAATTAGTTGTTTCTATCTAAGTGCTTTATATTTTATAATACTCTGTTGATAAAGATAAAATAGAATTTTAGGTGATATTTGATGATTGAAGCAATTGCTTACTTAATTGTTGGTTTGGCATTATTAGTTTATGCTGCCGATAAATTTGTGTTGGGTGCAGCTGCCACGGCAACTTATTTAGGTGTTTCTAGCATGGTGGTTGGACTCATAGTCATTGGATTTGGTACTTCTGCACCTGAAATGGTTGTTTCTGCGATTGCTGCGATGAAAGGCAATCCAAATCTAGCACTGGGTAATGCTATTGGTTCTAATATTACTAATATAGCATTAGTATTGGGTGCTGGCATTGCGGTGTCTCCATTGATGATTTGCTCAAATACAGTCAAACGAGAAATGCCGATTTTATTAGCAATCACTTTATTTGTTTTATTATTGATGTGGGATGGTGTTTTGAGCCGTTTAGATGGTGTTTTACTTATAGCTTCCATGTTTGCTATGACTCTGTGGATGGCATGGTTAGGACTGAGGCAATCAAAGAGTAAAGATGTTTTGGAAACTGAATTTGAAGCTGAAATGCCTGAAAATGTTAGTAAAAAAGCGGCGTGGCTGTGGTTGCTTTTTGGAATCATCATGTTGCCAGTAGCATCCATGCTGATGGTGCATGGAGCCACAACTATTGCAAAAATGATGGGCGTGTCCGATGTGGTTATTGGACTCACTATCGTTGCTCTTGGTACATCTTTACCTGAATTATCAGCGACAATAGCTTGTATGCGTAAAGGCGAACACGATTTGGCTTTGGGCAATATTGTTGGCTCAAATATGTTTAATTTGCTCGGTGTTTTGGGAATCAGTGCTTCAATTAAGTCCTTTAAATTACCTGATAATTTTTTATCCACCGACTATTTAGTGATGATTGATTTAACCTTGGCATTACTTATCTTTTCATTGATGTTTGTGGCAAAAAATAAACCCATCCCGCGTTTAGTGGGTTATTTATTTTTAGTTGTTTATTTTTCGTATAATTTTTGGTTATACTTAAGAGGATAAAATTGAATGAATCACTCTAATCAAGAAATCCTAAACCTTGCCAAAAATGTTATAAAAACTGAGTGCAAAGCACTAGAAAAATTACAAGCTCAAATAGGTGATGATTTCATCAAAGCCATCAACTTGATTCTTTCTTGTTCTGGACATGTTATTGTCATTGGCATGGGTAAGTCCGGTCATATAGGCAATAAAATCTCTGCTACTTTGGCATCTACTGGCACTCCAGCCTTTTCGGTTCATCCGGGTGAGGCGAGTCATGGAGATTTAGGCATGATAACAAAAAACGACATCACTATCTGCGTGTCAAACTCAGGGGAAACCCAAGAAGTTCTCAATATC
>JALWML010000455.1:0-1783 GCA_027083915.1 Lysobacterales bacterium
TACAAACAGTTACCGATTACTTTTTATCAAATTCAAACAAAATTTCGCGATGAAATTCGACCACGTTTGGGCGTGATGCGAGCTCGTGAGTTTTTAATGAAAGATGCTTACTCATTTCATTTAAGTACAGAATGTTTGCAAAAAACCTATGCTAAAATTCATCAAGCTTATTGCAATATTTTTGAGCGAATTGGTTTAAAGTATCGTCCAGTTGAAGCGGATTCTGGTGAAATCGGCGGTACAGGTTCACACGAATTTCATGTTTTGGCAGATTCGGGTGAAGATGCGATTGCTTATTCAACCGAAAGCGATTATGCTGCCAATATTGAAAAATGTGAAGTGCTAGCACCAAACAAACAACGCCAAGAACCACAGGAAGAACTCAAAGTCATCGAAACGCCGAATAAAAAATCCATACAAGAAGTGGCTGATTTTTTAGCTATTTCACCTAAGAAATTAGTAAAAACATTATTAGTTGCAGGTGTTGATGCTCCAGTGGCACTTGTTTTGCGTGGTGATCATGAGTTAAACGAAATTAAAGCAGCCAATTTACCACAAGTCGCCTCACCTTTTACTATGCTCGATGATGAAGAAATCAATAAACTCGCCAATTGTGATGCTGGTTCAATAGGTGTGAAAGACTTGAATTGTGAAATAATTGTCGATAGAGCTGTCGCTGTCATGAGTGATTTTGTCACAGGTGCTAATGAAAATGACAAACATTTAACAGGTGTCAATTGGCAACGTGATGCCAACTATGACGATGTACAAGATTTACGCAATGCACAAGTTGGCGACCCTTCGCCTGATGGCAAAGGCACAATAAAAATTGCCAGAGGCATTGAAGTAGGTCATATTTTCCAACTTGGCGAAGTCTATACCAAGGCCATGAATGCCGTGGTACTCAATGAACAAGGCAAGGCACAAGCCATGACCATGGGTTGTTATGGCATTGGTGTGACACGTGTTGTGGCAGCAGCGATTGAGCAAAATCACGATGAAAAAGGCATCGTTTGGCCTCAACAAATCGCTCCTTTTACCGTCGCTATTTTACCAATGAATATGGCTAAATCAGAAAGAGTCAAGCAAGTAGCAAACGATTTGTACGAACAATTAACAGCATTAGGAATAGAAGTGTTAATGGATGATAGAAAAATACGACCAGGCGTTATGTTTGCTGATGCCGAATTATTAGGTATTCCACACCAAATTACCATCGGTGATAGAGCTTTAGATGAGGGTGAAGTTGAATATAAATCACGTCAGGAAATGCGAAATATACGTGTCAAGCAAGCTGATATTGTGCAATACGTCCAAAAGCTTTTGGAGGAATAAATGACAAAAAAGCAAAAAACCAGCGTAAAAGAATCGGCTTTCTTTATTAAAAATGCTTTTTTAAAACCAAAACAGGTTGGTTATCTATTTCCAAGCACGCAGGCTTTAATAAAAACAATAGCACAACAAGCCCAATTAAATAAAGCCAAATATATTGTTGAATTAGGACCAGGCACTGGTGGCACAACTAGAGGCATACTCGCTCAGATGCAAGATGATACCCAATTGGTAGCGGTTGAGATAAATAAAGATTTTATTGACTTTTTAGCTAAGTCTATCACGGACAAAAGGCTTAAATTGGTGCATGATGCTGCTCAAAATTTAAAACAAGTTATTAAAAATCAAGGCCGGGAAGCTACTGACGCGGGTATAGCTGCCATTCCAGCTTAGACCCTGCCAAGAAAGAGAGCCAGTGCGATTGTCCAAAGCAGCTACGATCATATTAAAC
>JALWML010000455.1:1793-3019 GCA_027083915.1 Lysobacterales bacterium
AACTCCACATTTTGGTAAGGCAAAAATAATGTGGGAATATAAAAACTTTCCACCGATGCGTATTTTTGTTTGGCAAAAATAAAACTTTTGACCTACTCAATGATATTCTATCGTTATAATAGTTACCCAAATCCCGATATAGAAAACACAATGATAGCACAAGTTCTTAACGCACCTAAGAAATCACCAAAAAGCTTCATCACCAATAAGGTGTATTTAGTTTTTGCTGATTCCTTATGCACATTAAAAATTCTTCTGGAAAGAATTTTCACGCTAGCCTACATGGATGTAGGGGAGTATCAGGGATGATACGACTAATTACTTGCACTCTCAAATGCGTTTCTATATCGGGATTTGGGTAGTTAGGTAAATTCAAATTAATAGGTGTGAGGAAAAATTATGGGAACATTAGGAAAAGTACTGCTTGGTTTTGTTGGTTTTGTGGCAATTGTCATCGCTGCGGCTTTTTATTTTACATCTGGAGTCGCAAGTAAAGCCGATGATTTTTTTGTAGCAGTAAGCAACAATGATTATGACAAAGCCTATTCCATGCTGTCTGAAGAATTTAAAAAGAACGCCAATAAACAACAACTCAAAGACTTTTTAGAGCAAAATAATCTGACAAAAGTTAAAGAAACCAGCTGGAATTCTCGTGAAATTAAAAATGGACAAGGCAAAGTTCAAGGCAAAGCGATAACAGAAACGGGCGGGAATGTACCTTTGACTATGCACTTTGTTAAAGGAAAAGATGATTGGTTAATTTATTCCATAACGAAGTCAGCTTCTGGTTTACAAGATACAAACCAAAAGCAAGTCACACAAATTCCAAACAATGATGAGTTATTATCCTTAGTGCAAGCAACAAATAAGGTATTCACTCAATCAGTTGCCAAGCAAGACATGATGGATTTATATAATTCAATCGCTCAAATCTGGCAAAAACAATCAACACCAGCCCAACTAACAGATATTTTCAAAGGATTTTATCAATTTGGTGATAAAATATTAATGTTGAATAACTATATTCCTGCTTTTACTGAAAAGCCTTTCATTAATGATAATGGTTTTTTACAGATTACTGGCGACTACCCTCAATTAAAACCTAAACTTGTCACTTTTACCCATAAATATATTAAAGAAGGGCTTGAGTGGAAACTCACTGGTTTTACCATGAATATTAAATAATTTACTCAATATTCTTATAAATAGAATGAAATGATATAATT
>JALWML010000456.1 GCA_027083915.1 Lysobacterales bacterium
GCGTGATGATTCTATCTTAGAAGAAGTCATTGTAACCGCTCAAAAAACTGAGCAAAATCTACAAGATGTTCCCATGTCAGTTACGGCTGTTGATGGTGATGTCATGGATGAAATTCGATCAGGTGGTTCAGATATTCGTTTTATTTCAGGACGTGTACCAAGTTTAATCGTAGAATCTGATTTTGGACGTGTTTTCCCTCGTTTTTATATTCGTGGTTTAGGTAATACTGATTTTGATTTAAATGCATCGCAACCTGTTTCTTTAATTTATGATGATATCGTCATGGAAAATCCAATGTTAAAAGGTTTTCCTGTATTTGATATGGATCGTGTAGAAACATTACGCGGACCGCAAGGAACTTTATTTGGTCGCAACACACCAGCAGGTATTGTTAAATTTGACTCAGTTAAACCATCTCAAGATATGGATGGGTATGCAAAAATTGGTTTTGGTACATTTAGACAGGCTTCATTTGAAGGCGCTATTGGTGGTGCTTTGAATGACAGTTGGTCTGCTCGAGTTTCTTACTTACATGATCAGCGTGCAGATTGGGTCAGAAATGAACCTGGTTTAGTTGATCCAGGTTTGAACTTGGTTGATGGAAAAGTTAATGGTGATGGCGATTTGGAAGCTTACACTGAAGATGCTTACCGTGTACAAGTGGCTTATGATGGAGATTCATTTAGTGCTTTATTTAATTTACATGGTCGTGATTTAGATGGAACGGCTCGTGTTTTTAGAGCCAATATAATCAAACCTGGTACAAATGATTTTGTTGATGGTTATGATAGACGTGTTGTTTCTTATGATGGTGGAAATGCTCAAGATGTTAAGTCAATGGGATGGAGCGCAAAACTTGAGTGGGATTTAGATAATGACATGACTTTTACTTCTATTACTGGTTATGAGACTGTCGAAGCCTATTCTCGTGGTGATGTTGATGGTGGTTACGGTGCTTCATTCTTACCTTGGATGGGTCCTGGTTTTATTCCTTTTCCTGCACAAACTGCAGATGGAATTCCTGACCATAACCAAACAACACAAGAATTTAGATTGTCACAAGCCAGCGAAAGCATGTTTTGGCAAGCAGGTGTTTTCTATTTTGATGAGCATTTAGAAGTTGAATCATTTAATTATTCAGATTTAACAGATGTGCATACAGGTTATGCAAATCAGGTACAAGACACAACAGCTTATGCTATCTTTGGTCAAGCTGATTTCTATTTATCAGATGAAACTACTTTAACTGCAGGTGTTCGTTGGTCACATGATGAAAAAGACTATACTGCATCAGTTCCTATGCACCCATTTGGTGGGGAACCAGTACCTCCATCATCTGTTAATCCATCCGATAGTAATTTCTCAGGTAATATCAGTATTGCTCATGTTCTTGATGACGATACCAATATTTATGCCCGTTTAGCGCGAGGATTTAGAGCGCCTAGTATTCAGGGTCGTGTATTATTTGGTGGTGCGATTACTGTTGCTGATTCTGAAACAGTAACATCAATTGAAGCAGGCTTCAAAAAAGAGTTATGGGATGGCAGAGCACGTCTTAACTCCGCTTTATTCTATTACCAAATGAATGATCAGCAATTAACAGCAGGCTCTGGTTCGGCAAATGTTAATCAATTGGTTAATGCAGATAAAACAGTCGGTTATGGTTTTGAGTCTGACTTAACAGCTAAGTTGGCACCAAATACCTTGTTAACATTTGGTTTAAGTTATAACCACACAGAGATTCAAGATGAAAACTTAACTGTTTCTCCATGTGGTAGTAATTGTACTGTTTTAGATCCAGCAGGTGCAATTGAGGGGACTGTTTCAATTGATGGAAACTCTTTACCAAGAGCTCCACGTTGGATGTCAAACTTAATTCTTAAGCACATTATTCCAATGGATGGTGGTGATTTAGTGCTTACAACGGATTGGGCTTACCGCAGTGAGATTAATTTCTTCTTGTATGAATCTAGAGAGTTTAGAGGTGATGCATTATTAGAAGGTGGTTTACGCATTGCTTATGAAACTGAAAAATGGGCAGTTGGATTCTATGGTAGAAATATCACCGATCAAGATAAGCTCATTGCAGCAATTGACTTTAACAATTTAGAAGGTATTGTTAATGACCCACGTATTTGGGGCGTAGATTTCCAGTATAATTTCTTCTGATTTAGAATTTAAAGAGAGTAGGTGATTTAATATTTCTAATTTCACCGAAGGGAGTAAAAAGGGCACACGGTGCCCTTTTTTTATGACTGATTCATTTCTGTAATAGTGCCTTTGGATGCATTGATTGATTTTTTGACAAACTCTTCGGTATTTTTAGCAAGCATGCTAATAACCATAATGGCACCACTTTCATTAAAATCTTCGCTAAGAATGGTTGCACCAAAACTGGTGCATATATTGTGAACGCTTTGAATATAAGCAAAAGGAACGTTTAATATCACTTCTGAAATATCTTGCATAATTTCAAAATCAGCTGACTGCAAACAACGACTTACGCCACCGCCATAAGCACGCATCAAACCACCAGTGCCAAGTTTTATTCCACCATAATGACGGATTGATAAAGCGACTGTATTATCAAATTCTTGTCCATCAATGGCATTGTACATGGGTTTTCCTGCAGTACCAGAAGGTTCGCCATCATCAGTAAAACGATATATTTGACCAATTTTATACGCCCAACAATTATGGGTAGCATTAAAATCTGAATGTTCTGCAATAAAGTCTTTCGCTTCTTGCACAGAAAGAGTGGGAGCAACGATTGTAATAAAGGTGCTTTTTTTGATGATTTCTTGGCAAGAATGTAAGGCAATTAATTGTTTCAAGGCAAATGGTTTAAATTGTTTAAAAGCTTATTGTAAACCATTTAATTATGGGTAACATGGAATGATGAATCAAATTAAGCAATTTCAGTCACAGCTCTTGAGTTGGTACGACAAATACGGACGAAAAGATTTGCCTTGGCAAGTACAAGACTCGTATAAGGTTTGGATTTCTGAAATCATGT
>JALWML010000457.1 GCA_027083915.1 Lysobacterales bacterium
TCTTACCTACCAAATCCGCTCCAACATCGGCAGACTTAGTAAAAATACCACCACCAACACGAGAAAATAGAGCCACAGAGGATGCGCCCATACCAAATCCATGAATGGCATGAACATGCTCAGGATCACTGCCAAACATAAAATACAAAGACCCTAAACCAACAAGTCCCATGGCCGCTACAGTTAAGCCCATTATTGAACCACCATAAAATGCAACGGATAATGCCGCTGCTGCACCTTTTTCATTGGCTGCTACGGTTGTACGGACATTGGCTTTGGTTGCCGAAAACATGCCAAAATAACCCGCTATACCTGAACAAACAGCACCTAACAAGAATGCAAATGGCGTGTGCCATGTTCCAAATCCAGCATATAATGCAATAAATAAAATGATGACAAAACCTACTAGAATCGTGTACTCACGTTTCATAAAGACCATTGCGCCATTATGAATATCATCGGCAATTTCTTTGACCTTTCCCGAACCTGATGGCATTTTTGACAGCATTGCGAAAATTAAAATTGCAATGACAAGTCCTGCAACTCCTAATATAATAGGAATAAGCTCTAAACTCATATGTAACTCCTCTTTTTTGTTTGACTAAAATAGAATATTTGGGCAACAACTCTGATACCCAAAAAATTGCCAAATATTGTAAGCTTTTTTGCTCATTTTATCAATGGCTATATTCTCAGGACTAAAGACAAAACCAACCAGTAGCATTTTTTTCATCCATCCAACAGAGAATTGACCATCATCAAGACATTGATCTTTAATTTTTGGTCTAATTAAAACTGCTAATTTAATAATCAGGTATTTACAATGAAAAAATATGATGTTGCCATCGTTGGCGCAGGACCTGCTGGACTCAGTTTTGCTAACACTTTATCCCAATCCGATTTGTCCATTGCAGTGATTGAATCACAATCCCTCGAATCTATTCAGAATCCAGCTCCCGATGGTAGGGAGATTGCTTTGACACATTTATCCTTGAAAATTATGAAGCAATTAGGCATATGGCAAAAAATCCCTGAAGAAAACATCTCATTTATCAAAAAAGCCGATGTTTTCGATGGAGATTCGGATTATTCGCTTGCATTCGACACCAACAAATCAGACATTGAGGAGCTGGGTTATATGGTACCAAATTTCAGCATTCGCAAAGCCTGCTTTGATGCCATCCAAGGGAAATCAAACATTACACCTTTATATGGTAACAAAGTTGAATCTATTATTGCAGGAGACAAAAATAGTGTTGTTGTTTTAGAAAATGGCGAAAAAATTCGTGCCAATCTTGTAGTTGGTGCCGATTCACGTTTTTCCGTCACTCGAAGAATGATGGGAATATCTGCCGATATGCACGATTTCGGGCGCAGCGCACTAGTTTGCCGCATGAGTCATGAATTATCGCACAATGACACCGCCAGCGAATGTTTTCATTACGAACGTACTTTAGCGGTTTTACCGTTAAATAATAACGTTTCATCTATTGTCATCACCTTGAAATCACCCGATGCTGCATATGTACTAGCCATGAGCGATGAAGAATTCAATGAAGATGTTGCACAACGATTTGGTCACAAATTAGGTAAAATGAAATTACTCGACAAACGCCACAATTATCCATTGGTTGCCACCTATGCCAATAAATTTTTCGCTAAACGCTTTGCATTGATTGGTGATGCTGCCGTTGGTATGCATCCTGTGACTGCACATGGATTTAATTTAGGACTACGCTCAGCAGATACCTTAAGCAAACTCATCATCAGCGCTCATGAGAAAGGTGACGATATCGCTTCAGAATTTTTATTGCGTCGTTACAACCGCAAACACCGCAATGTTTCACGTCCTTTGTACCTTGGCACTAATGGCATCGTCGGACTTTACACCAACGACAAACCGTTGGCAAAAGTAGTAAGAAAAGGACTATTGCGTTTTGGCAATAGATTTCCACCGATAAAGAAATTTATTACCCATCAACTTACAGAAGAAAGTAACTCTTCTTTGCTTAAGAGTTTACTTCCATAAGTCGAATACCGTAATGGAGTCCCTTGTGGGCTCCTTTTGGAGTTTGTTTTCAAAATCTAACAACCGCAAGATTTTACCTTACATATCTGCCCCATTAAATTTTCTTATCGCCAATTCATCCAATAATTGAGGGTCTTCAAGTAAGTTGGCATTAATCGCCACCCTATCAAATTCAGAGTCAATCACTCCCGTATAATGACTCACGCATCCGCATACCGAACAATGGTGAAAAGCAATCATTTTATCACCCCAAATATATTCGGTAGTTGGTATTTTTTCCTTAATAGACACTTCATTAACAGTGAAATAAATCCACTTAACACCATAACGGCGACAAATAGAACAATTACAAACCGTATACGTATCCGGTAATTTTTTAAAAGATAATTCAACGTTGCCACAATGGCATATGACTTTATACATTATCTATACTCCCAAGCGATATTTGATAATAACTTACAATTCTCACACTGAAAATCGAATAAATCAAATAACGGCTTCTTCCTTAACCAATTTTGACCACAACTCAGACATTTTCGATTCAACTCTTCCTTTTCGGAACGAGCAGAACCTTTATTCAAGTAATAATAAACTGGTTTTTGAGTTAATTCCTGAATCTTTTGACAGATAGCCAAACCATCACGCGATAAAGGGGAGTCAAACTTCATCATTTGATTGGCGCCAAAACGCTCCCCTACTCGACAACCCATTTGCAAACTATCACAAGATTGGTAGTTGCTTTGCCAAGCCATTATATCGTAATAACCATATTCACTAGTTTTTGGAATTTTGTAAAGAGGAATCACACCAAAACAATCTCCACATCTTAAAGGCGACTCGATTGAAATAAAAGTCGTGAAAAGAATGTAACTAGTACAATCTTCACAGTCACATAAACAAGCAGTTTCTGGATGAATGCCTAAATCATCGATAACAGGGACAGATAAACCGACTTCTTGAAGTTTTTTATATTTT
>JALWML010000458.1 GCA_027083915.1 Lysobacterales bacterium
AGCACAGCTACTGACACAATCACTTGCTAATTCACGTCATAAAATTTTTGTCTTTTTCTTTTTTATCATTACTGTTCTTATTTTATTTGGTTCTATTATGTACCTAATAGAAGGACCAGAAAATGGTTTTGCCAGTATTCCTGCAGGTATTTATTGGGCTGTGGTGACATTAACTACGGTTGGTTATGGAGATATTGCACCACATACCATTCTTGGTCGCGTAGTTGCATCAATGATTATGCTAACGGGTTACTCTATCATTGCCGTACCTACAGGAATTTTCGCTGCCGAATTTAATAAAGAAACTAAGCGAGTCCGTGATAATGCGCGCGTATGCACAACCTGTAATTTAAAAGGTCATACAAAAAATGCAATATATTGCCGCCGATGTGGTGAAGAACTATAGAGACTGTGAAAGTATTATGTGGCGAAAGAAAAATGAGTAGAAAATTTGCTAATAAAGGCGGAAAATGCCGTGACTAGCTCGCTAATTCCAAGTTTTTCAACGCATAGTAGCGTATTTTATGCCATTTTTACTCGTCATCAGAATACTTTCACAGTCTCTATAACCCACACCCTAATAGAGGAATCACATTTAATATTCACCTAAATTTCTAAAATCTGATGCGCTCTTTTTGTTTTCTTTCAGGTATAATCTCAACATCAGAAAAAATAGAGAAACATCATGAAGAAAATCATCCTTACCGCTTTGACTATCACCATCTTAAGTAGCTGCATGCAAGCCAATAAAAAATCTTCGCCAAAACCAACCGCAGATAAAACAGCGATTAGTTACCCAATCACTAAAAAAGGTAATGTCGTTGATAATTATTTTGGTAAAGCCGTTGCTGACCCTTACCGTTGGTTAGAAGATGATATGTCTAAAGAAACAGCCGCTTGGGTTACGGCGCAAAACAAAGTGACCCATAATTACTTAAATCAAATTCCATACCGTCAAAAAATAAAAGATCGCCTAACCAAAATTTGGAATTATGAAAAAGTTACCGCACCATTCAAAGAAGGCAACTATACTTACTTTTATAAAAATAATGGTTTGCAAAATCAATACGTGATGTACCGCAAAGATGTCAATGGCAATGAAGAAGTCTTTTTAGACCCTAATACCTTCAGTAAGGACGGTACAGTTTCACTAGGACAAGTGAGTTTTTCTAAAGATGGTTCAAAAGCCGCTTATGCCATCAGTGAAGGTGGCAGCGATTGGCGTAAAGTAAAAATCATTGATGTCCAAAGCAAAAAACAAATAGAAGACACACTGATTGATATTAAATTTTCAGGACTTTCATGGTATAAAAATGAAGGTTTTTACTATTCAAGTTATGATAAACCAAAGGGAAGTGAGTTATCTGCCAAAACTGACCAACACAAATTATACTACCATAAATTAGGCACAAAACAATCAACAGACAAAGTGGTTTTTGGTGGTACAGCAGCACAAAAACACCGTTATGTTGGTGGTGCTGTTACAGAAGATGACCATTATTTGTTGATTACTGGAGCAGTATCCACCAATGGTAATCGCTTATTCCTTAAAGATTTAACCAAAGCTAACAGTCCTTTAGTAACAATTCTATCTCATACAGATTCCAATACTTTTGTAATTGATAATATTGGCTCTAAACTCTATTTGGTCACCGATTTAAATGCACCCAATAAAAAGGTTGTGACCGTTGATGCATCCAACCCAACACCTGAAAACTGGACTGATTTTATCCCAGAAACCGACAATGTTTTATCAGCTAGTACAGGCTCAGGTTATTTCTTTACTAACTATATGGTCGATGCAGTAACACAAGTCAAACAATATGATTATGATGGTAACTTCGTGCGTGAAATAGCATTACCTGGCGTTGGTACCGCTAGCGGATTTGATGGAAAAAAAGATGATGAGACCTTATATTATTCCTTCTCAAACTACGTTACACCGGGAACAACTTATGCCTATAGCGCTCAATCAGGACACTCAAAAGTTTACAATAAGCCTAAGATAGATTTTGACTCGGATGCCTATACTTCAAAACAAGTTTTCTACAACTCAAAAGATGGCACCAAAATACCAATGATTATCTCCCACAAAAAAGGTATAAAACTAGATGGCAATAACCCAACAATTCTCTATGGTTATGGTGGCTTCAACATCAGTTTAAAACCACGTTTTAGCATCACCCGTGCGGTATGGATGGAACTTGGTGGTATTTACGCTGTTGCCAACCTACGAGGTGGTGGCGAATACGGCACCAAATGGCATGATGCAGGCACACAGCAGAAAAAACAAAACGTCTTTGATGATTTTATTGCTGCGGGTGAATACCTAATCGACAACAATTACACATCAAAACAAAAACTTGGCATTATGGGAGGTTCAAATGGCGGATTGTTAGTCGGCGCCGTAATGACCCAACGTCCAGACCTTATGCAAGTGGCATTACCAGCCGTTGGTGTACTCGATATGTTACGTTACCACACATTTACTGCAGGTGCTGGTTGGGCGTATGATTATGGCACCAGTGAACAAAGCAAGGAAATGTTTGAATACTTACTTGATTATTCTCCTGTACACAACGTCAAACAAGGCGTCGATTATCCAGCCACCTTAGTGACAACAGGCGATCACGATGATCGAGTGGTTCCAGCACATTCCTTCAAGTTTGCCGCCCAACTGCAAGCCAAAGGCAGTAAGAAAAATCCATTATTGATTCGTATCGAAACCGATGCAGGGCACGGAGCAGGCACACCCGTATCCAAAACCATCGACCAATATGCTGATATTTTTGCCTTTACCTTGTGGAATATGGGAGTTAAGAACCTTTAAAACTTATTAGGACGTTGGTTTATAAATCAACGTCCCAACCTTTTTGGCTTACACCAACTCAGCCTCGCTGTTTTAAGTAACGCAGAGAACGCGAAAGAATCGCAAAGAAAACTATTTATAGTGGAGCCTCTTGTGGGCTCCTTTATGGAATTAATCACTATTCTAATTT
>JALWML010000459.1 GCA_027083915.1 Lysobacterales bacterium
CATTTTTTATCACCTATTATCCGAGTAAACGCTCAACTGTACGAATGGATGCTGGTGGCCAATTATCTATACGAACACCAAAATTTAAACCCATTTCCGCGAGCACTGCTTTTATTTCATTCAATGATTTCTTACCTAAGTTAGGAGTTTTCAATAAATCAACTTCTGTTCTTTGGATGAGATCACCAATATATTGTATATTTTCTGCTTTTAAGCAATTTGCTGAACGAACTGTTAATTCAAGCTCATCAATAGGCTTAAGCAAGATTGGATTAAGTTTTTCTTCTTCAGAAACTTCTTCAACCGGAGCTGACATTTCAAAATCAACAAAAACAGCCATTTGTTCAATAAGTATTCTTGCTGCTAATTGAATTGCTTTTTCAGCTGTGATTGATCCATCAGTATCAATACTTAAAACCAATTTATCTAAATTTGTACGTTGCTCTACACGAGCATTTTCAACTTCATAAGAAACACGTCTAATTGGGCTGTAACTCGCATCAAGCACTAACGAACCAATCGAACGAGATTCATCATCATTTTTAGTCTTTATAGCAGGCTCATATCCGATACCTTCTTTTACGACTAAATTCATATTTACAGAACCTTTTCCTGCAATATTACAGATGACATGATCTGGATTCGCAACACTCATACCATCAGTTAATTGCAAATCTCCTGCTGTTACAGGTCCAGTTGTATTTTTTGATAATGAAATCTTAAATTCAGTTTCGTCTTCTCTCCCTTCAACTGAGAAAGCAACACCTTTAAGGTTCAACATGATTTCAACAACATCTTCTTTAACATTATTGATAGCTGAAAACTCATGGGCTACACCATCAATTTGAACATCTGTAATAGCATATCCAGGAATTGAAGAGAGCAATATTCTTCTAAATGTGTTTCCAAGCGTATGCCCGAACCCTCTTTCCAAAGGTTCAATGACTACAACAGCCTTATTTTTTGTTTCTTCTTTTACTGCGACAATTTTTGGTCTCAGTAATTTTGCCAATATCTCAGACATAAGCAATATCCTCGCTAGTTATTTAGAATATAATTCCACAATTAGGTTTTCATTGATTTCAGCTGGCAAATCATCTCTTGTAGGAGCCGATTTAAATGTACCAGTCATCTTTTTAGAATCCACAGAAACCCAATCAGCTGTTAAATTCATTTCTTGCCATAAGTTTAAGGCTTCCTTTATTCTCAATTGTTTTTGAGCTTTTTCACGAACAGAAACAACATCTCCTTCTTTAATTTGATACGAAGGAATATTACAAGTGCTTCCATTAACTTCAATTGCCTTATGAGAAACCAGTTGGCGAGCTTCACTTCTTGTAACAGCATAACCCATTCTATAAACTACGTTATCCAATCTGGACTCAAGTAATAACAATAAGTTTTCACCTGTAGCGCCTTTTTGTTTAGCTGCTTTTTTATAGTAATTTCTAAATTGCTTTTCTAATACACCATAAATACGTCTAACTTTTTGTTTTTCACGTAACTGCGATGCATAATCAGTAGGTTTTCCACGACGCATAGTAGCACCGTGCTGACCTGGAACTTGATCTAACTTACATTTAGTCTCAACAGCTCGAGCTGGAGATTTTAACATTAAATCTGTACCTTCTCTTCTTGCTAATTTACAAGTTGGTCCAATATATCTAGCCATATTATTCTCCTTACACTCTTCTTTTCTTAGAAGGACGACAACCATTATGTGGTATTGGCGTCACATCTATGATGTTAGTAATTCTGTACCCTAAGCCATGCAATGCACGAACTGAAGATTCTCTTCCTGGCCCTGGTCCTTTAATTTGCACTTCAAGATTCTTTAATCCAAAATCTTGTGCAATTTTTCCAGCATTAGTTGCTGCAACTTGAGCGGCAAAAGGAGTACTTTTACGTGAACCTCTAAATCCTGCTCCACCGGCTGTCGCCCATGCTAGCGTATTACCTTGTCTATCAGTAAGAGTTACAATAGTATTATTAAATGAAGCATGAACGTGTGCGATTCCATCGACAACCGTTCTTTTATTCTTCTTTTTAGTTTTTTGTGGTCTAGCCATAACTTTTCTCTTTAAATTCTATTAGTTAAATTAACGCTTGATAGGTCTTTTTGGACCTTTTCTTGTACGTGCATTGTTCTTGGTCTTCTGACCACGCAATGGTAAACCACGTCTGTGTCGGATACCACGGTAACAACCCAAATCCATTAAGCGTTTAATATCCATAGCAACATCACGTCTTAGATCACCTTCGACATTGAATTTTGCAACTTCATTACGAATCTTTTCAAGAGAAGCTTCATCAAGATCTCTTACTTTTGTAGTTGGATTAACACCTGCTTTATCGCAAATCTGATATGCTCTAGTTCTTCCTATACCGAAAATACTGGTTAGGCCGATCCACGCATGTTTGTATACTGGTATATTGACACCTGCTATACGCGCCATTTAACTCTCCTAATAAACTTGTTTTAAATATATTATCACTTTTAATTTATGAATTATCTCTACGACTATTCATAAAAAAGCGATGCATTATAGTGCAAAAAAAGACACACAGCAAGTAAGCTGCAGTCTTTTACTGCAAATTTTTCATAAATCCAGATATTCTATTTAACACATAGATATCAGAAGATTTTATGTACTCTAAATCTTTTTATAACGCATTACGCACGTTGTTTAGAGTTGTTTACTTGAATTCATAATAGTTCTTTCAAACTATTTACGTTGAATCCCAGATTTACCGTAATTTTTTATGTTTGACTTTTTCATTAAGCTGTCGTACTGACCAGACATTAAATGGGTTTGCAATTGTGCCATAAAGTCCATAGCAACTACTACCACAATAAGTAGTGATGTTCCACCGAGTGCAAAAGGCACAGATGGTGCAAAATTTAATATAAATTGAGGTAATAAACTCACACCAAGTAAGTAGAGTGCTCCCCAAAATGTAATCTTTGTTG
>JALWML010000460.1 GCA_027083915.1 Lysobacterales bacterium
GCACAATATAGTGATATAAAGCGGTTGTAGAGTGACTATCAATAAGGATGGAAAAATGCCTAACAAGGTATTACATCTGACCCATCTAAGCAGGGTTTCTTCATATGTAATGGTTTATGGTATAGTTTTATAGTTCTAAACCAATTTGTATGAGTGTTTCGGTAGTTCAGTTGATTGCGGCGTTATATCGTATTTTTCTTTGCGTATCTCTGCGCCTCCTTTGCGCTCTTCGCGTTACTTAACAGCGCAAGCTGTGGCGTTAGCCATACGACAAACAACCTATTTCTTTATCTCTGTCTTATCAATTATTGAAGCAAAATAAATAGCATTTATCAGCCATTTTTGTGTGCCTAACCAATAACCGCGGAAGTTTGGGTTGAAGCCAAATTTGATGATACTACCTTTGCCGCTTCGCTCGGCAATAACTAAGGATGCTTGGGCAAATTGTTGTTGTTTTTCTTTGGATAAATAACCTGCGGCTAACGGGCTTTTGTTGGCTTGTAGTGGCGTAGCATAAGGGTTTTGGGAGACTTCCAATTTGCTATTGCCTTTGAGTAGGGCGTATTGAATTTGTTGGTGCATGCCATATGCTAAAGGATGGGTGAGGTCGGCTTGGGCGGAAATAATAGCACCGCCAATGGTATTTTTTGCTTTGTCTTTTTCAAAGTCTCCGTAACTGAGGCTTTCTACGGTTTCAGGCTCTTCATTTGATGGATTTTTGGGCGTTTCTTTTTTCTTATTCTGCAGGTTTTGCTCTGCCCATTTAGCCGATTTTTGTAAGCTGATAAGGTGTCCGCCTTGTTTTATCCAGACTTTGATTTTCGCATTGGTTTTTTCTGTTAGGGGTTTGTAATTACCAGAGGGTAGAATAATGTGGCTGTAATCATTGAGTTGAATTTTGGACAATTGCTTTTTGTTGATTTTGGTAAGTGGCAAACCAACTTGGGTGTCAAATAAATGCCAAATACTGCCTGTTTGGTAACTATTGATGCCATCGCCCATAACCATTAAAACTTTGGGTTTGTTTAAGGTAACCACAGCCGGTGATCCCAAGTCTATGCCTTGTGTGTTGTGAACTGTGGTTAGTGCATAGACAGGTACTTGGAAAAACTCGGCAATATTGGCAATGGCTTTGTTGATTTTTTGGTTTTTATCGTCTTTTTCCAAGTCAATAATTATTGTGCCAGGATTGAATGTGATGGTTTTGTTGTTGGCTTTTATTTTGAATGGTTTTTTTGTTACTTTTGTATGGATGTCTCTTTGCTGTAGGTAATTGAGTGCGCCTGCGGCATTGCCTTGACCCCAATTAAAGGCATAGGCGATGGCATCTTTGTCGTAATGGTTTTGCGTGGCTTTGAATGTGATTGTTTTGGTTTGAGGTGTGGTTTTAACTTTGTCGTACTTTAAACCCCATGCCATGGCAATATTCCACGCAGAAACATCGTAAAAGGTGTTGTCTTTGAATTGTGTATCGGTATTGAATAAGGATTTAATCAAAGTGTATTGTTTTTGCACAAGTGGAATATAAAGCGAGGTATTTGCGTGGTAGGTGTGCTTATTGAGTGTGATATTTTCATCAAGCATTTGTGCTTTGATGTTATGAATGGATAAATAATCCGACATTTTTTGGGCTTTGATGTTGTTCTTGTCAAAATCTAATACATAACCATTAAAATTTTGTGCACGTGCTTGGGTTAAGGCATTGGCAAAGAAGTCTTTTTTGTAGGATAGTAGTTTGTCTTTGAGTGCAAAAGCGCCAGTTAGGGTTGATAGCGCCGTGCGAAATTGATTATCAATACCATCAACTAAGGTTCGCATGCCTTCGTCAGTAGATAATGTACCGCCATTGGCTCGGGCTTGTTCGAATAGTATGCCGATACTACCTTGTAAGTCGGGATAGGTTGAGCCTTTACCGGGGTAAAAATCATCGTAACTTTCTTGGCTGTAAAATCGTTGGCCTTTTTCGCTTAAGGTTTTGGCGTGGTATGTGGCTAGTTCGGTGGTTAATTCAATATTCTTTTTCGGTATTAAAGGGTTGGTTCGCTCGGGCACACCGGGTTGAAAAAAGAAGGTCTTATCACTGCCCATTTCGTGATGATCATCCAATACGTGTGGGTTCCATTGATGAAAGGCTTTTAATCGTGCTTGGGATTCGACTTGCGATAACAACAACCAATCGCGGTTGAGGTCAAAGTAATAATGGTTTGTTCTGCCATTGGGAGATTGTTCTTGGTGAGCTATATCATTGCTATCAGGGTTGTCAATCATACCGCGGTGAGAGTTGATGTCGGTGATGTAACGGTCATATCCATCGGGATTGATAGTTGGGTCGATGATTATTAGGGTTTCATTGAGTATTTTGTCAATTTTGTCTGAGTGCCCTGCTACAAGGTGATAAGCATACAAAATACTGGCATTGGCACCACTGGCTTCATTGCCGTGCACACTAAAACCATTCCAAACACGTAATATTTTATCGTTTGTTGCCAGTGCTTGGAGGTTTTCCATGTTTTTATCAGAACTAATAAATAATAAAACCAAGCGTCTGCCTTCATTGGTCATGCCATAATCTACTAAACGTGCACGGGCAGAAGAAGCGGCAAGAATGCTTAAATAATTTATGATTTGGTCATGGCGGTAATGCCTTTCTCCAACTTCTAAACCTGTAACGGCTCGTGGTGAGGGAATAGAAGTATCATAACGCGTATCATCGGGCAGGTAATCTTCTAAAACAACCGCATTGAGGTTGAAACTAGTGAAAAATAAAAAGAGTAAAGCATATAATTTAAACATAAGGGTGTTCTCTAATAGTCAAACTCTGCCACAACAGGTGTGTGGTCAGATGGACGCTCCCAGCCTCTGGGTTCTTTGTCGATATAAGCGGCTGTAAGCATCTCGGACATGGGTTCGTTGGTTAGAATTAGATCAATACGCAAACCTAAGTTGCGGGGAAACCCTCCCATGCGGTAATCCCACCACGAATAATGCCCGCTATCATCGTGTAGTAAGCGAAAAGAATCATCAAAGCCTAAATCTAGAATAGCCTCAAGTTTGGCTCTTTCTTTATCGGTGCAGAGAATCTTTCCACGCCAATAATCAGCATCGTAAACATCACGGTCATCTGGAGCGATATTAAAATCACCCAAAACGACGACGTTTTCGTATTCTTCTAATTGTTGACTGATAAAATTGGTGACTTGTTCCAACCAGTGCATTTTGTAGGCGTATTTTTCAGAATCTGGTTCTGAACCATTAACAACGTATAAATTGATAATGCGAACATCATCAATGGTGGCGGCTAGGATTCTTCGTTGCGGATCATCTAAGCCCTCAATGTCGGTGATAATATCGGTGGCAGGAGATGAACTGATGATACAAACGCCATTGTATGTGGGTTGTCCTGAGTAGACTACATGCCATCCTGCGGCCTTTATTTCACTTTCAGGAAAGTTCTCATCGGTCAGCTTGGTTTCTTGGATAGCTAAAATATCGGGCGAATTTTCTTTTGACCACTTTAAAACGTGTTCTAAACGGACTTTGAGTGAATTGACGTTCCAACTAACTATTTTCATAAATAATTTAAAATATTAACTAATGCGAACTTTATCACAAAACGGCATGTTATAATTTGTAAGATTAACAGAAAATAAAATAAAACTTAGAATTTATCATGAAAACTTTTGCCGTACATTGCCTATCTCGAATGGGCTTCAGTCATAAAATAACCAATAATAGCAGTGATATTGCAGACTTTGAAGCTCTAGGAGCTACAAATAATGCTCGCATTTCTGCTTACCTAGCACAACAGTTAAATTGGCAAAGCATTGATGACAGCGATTTTGATGCAATGGTCGCTAGTGCTAACTATGTGACTTTAGATAAATCGCTGGTACAAATGTGGCAAGACCATCACGTTAATACTGGTGCTACTGGGTTCAATCGTGATGCTCCTGCAGAAGAGATGGAACGCTTGGTATTGGCTCGAGCCATGTACAGTAAAAGACAATTACTTGAAGTTATGGCGGATTTTTGGCATAACCATTTTAATATTTATTCTCGAAGTTATTATGCCCAGTCGGTTTTTACTTCTTGGGACAGAGATGTTATCCGCCCACCAGTTGCAGGGCATCCTCGAGAGATAACTAATCCAGATGGACATATGTTTGGTAACTTTCGACAAATGCTCGAACTATCTTCAAAACATATTGCCATGAGTTATTATTTGGATAATTACATCAATCAAGAAGGTAATCCAAATGAAAATTATGCCCGTGAAATAATAGAATTACACACTTTAGGGGCTGAAAACTATGTTAGTTTAGGTGACCCTGCTGCTATTAATAAAACGCTTTTATCCTTTCCTTGGGGTGATGAACTTATTGCTGACCAATATGTGGATGACGATGTTTATGCTGCCATGCGTATGTTGACAGGGTGGAAGGTAAAAGATAGATTGAATCAACCGTATTCGGATAATGTTGATACCGGTGAATTTTTCTTTTATGCACCATGGCACGATCAGTTTGAAAAAACAATCTTGGGCTATCGTTGGGTTAATTTTGAACCAAGTCCTGATGATATTTTACGATTTTTAGATATTTTGGCCTATCACCCAGGAACAGCAAAACATATTGCTGGAAAATTATGCCGCCGCTTTATCAGTGATAATCCTCCACAATCAATAATTGACGCGGTAGCAAATACATTTTACCAAAACCGCTACGCTAGTAACCAGTTAGAGTTAGTTTATCAGACATTGTTTTTATCTCCAGAGTTTAAAGACCCTACTCATTTTGGTAACAAAGTTAAACGCCCTCTTGAAGTCGTTGCAGGTGCGTTACGGGTGTGCGGTGCGGATTTTATGCCAAAGCAAAATGATAATGACACTAATACAATTATTGGTTATTTTATGCAACGTGCAGGACAGCGACCGTTTTTATGGCCTGCCCCTGATGGCTATGCAGATGAGAGTGAACATTGGGTTGGTGGAACAGTATTAATTTATAATATGCGTTTCTTTGATTGGATGCTTGACCAACATTACAACACCGTTGAAAGAATAGTACCTGTTTTAGATATAACGCTCAATGCTTCATTGGCAGAGTTACCAGACCATTCACCCAATAATTTAACAACATTTTGGTTAAATAGAATACTGGGATACGAACCAGCTGGAGGCTGGCTTGGAACCAATTTACACACAACATTGAGACAGTTTATGCGGCAGAACGCCAATGATCCCCAGCAATGGCCTGCGGATGTCCCTTTTCCAGATATTAGCACAACATCCAGCCCATATATTTATGAGCGACTCCGAGCATTGGTCAAGTTGATATTAACCACTCCAGAATTTATGTATAGGTAATGAAATGATAAATCGTAGAAAATTTTTACAAGGTACAACTGCCTTTTTCACACTCGCAGGATCAGGAATTACCATTGGACTGACAAAGAAAAAGAGTACAGCTCTTACCGACCAAAAAGCTTTGGTGCACTTGTTTTTTAGGGGCGGAATGGATGCCTTAAATTTCTTGATTCCTCGCACAGGAGTCAACCGCAGTGAATACGAAATAAAAAGACCCAATATTCAAGTTCCTGTCAATTTAACTCTAGATTTAAATGGAAATTTTGGCTTGCCATCTACCTGTACAGAGTTACACCAACTCTACCAACAAGGAAAAATGGCTATGATTCATGCAGTCGGTATGCCAGAAGGTTTAAGTTCTCGTAGTCATTTCGAATCTCAAACCATGTTTGATTATGGCACACCAGGGGATTCATTGCATGCTGACGGATGGTTAGCTCGACACATTAATACATCAACAACAATTGGAGCCAATGATGCCATTGTCTCAATGTCATCAGGGAACCCACCAGTGAGTCATCAAGGAGATAGTTCAGTCTTATCAATTGATGACCCTAATAGTTTACATCCCAATCCTGGAAGGTATCAAGAGGAACACTTGGCAACCTTAAATCAACTTTATTCTGTTGCTGGTTTGTTAGAGGATGCCATGACGGCCACAATAGAAAACATTAATATTATTACAGGTTTAAATCTTGCTATTCCTGCCACATACCCAAATGAGTCATTGGCACAAGATTTAGCTTTAGTTGCACAAATCATAAAGGCGGATCTTGGATTAGAGGTTGCAACCGTGGATTACGGTGGCTGGGATACACATGAAAACTCGGGTAATTTGGGTACGGGTAGTTATGTCGATCGTTTGGGTACAGTTTCAGCTGCTATAGGCGCTTTTTTTGATGATCTAACAACGGCTGGTTTAGCTGATAATGTTGTGTTAACAACACAAACAGACTTTGGTCGAAGAGTCAGAGAAAATGGCAATCGAGGAACAGACCATGGTACGGCTCAAGCCATGATGGTGGTTGGTGGTAGTATCAATGGTGGCCAGGTATTGGGTACTTTTCCTGGTATTGCCAATGCTGATTTGTACCTCAATACAGATTTGCGCATGACAACAGATTTTCGTCAGCCTTTAAGCGATGTAGTGAAAAATTTCTTGGGAAATCCCAATATTGATGTGGTTTTCCCAGGATATTCTGGCGATACATCTATAGGTTTATTTCCCATTAATGATACCCTGTTTGAAGATGGTTTCGAATAGGAAGTTTTGGCTATTCAAAACCATTGATATAAAGAGCATTATAACGGTCAAAATAATAACCATCAAAAGTATTTTGGATTAAGAAATTATAGCCATCTGGACTGAAGTGAAAGCAATCGCGGGTGACACCAAAATCACGCATGGCTTCAACGGGTGATGGTTTAGTTAAATCACCGGGCGGCATAATTTGTCCTGGTGGTATACCTTGAGAAGGAAAACCAAAAAAGGCTTGCATCAATCCCGTGTGGGAGACATGAAATACTTTAGGGTTAGTAGTAGCAATTTGTGCATATATATTTTCAAATGCTACTGCTGCAGTATTGAGTTCAGTCACGCTTGGAGTGCCCATATCGTTAAGTAAATCGTTACATTGCATTCCAAAAAGACCTCCAATGGTATCAACACAATTGGGGTAATCATAAAAGCTTAATAATATTTGTATCTTGGGTCTTTGCGCAAGGACATAATCTACAATAGTGGTCATATCGGTTAAGATTTGTAGTTGCAGTGTTTGCACTTGTGCTGTTGTTAGGTTTAATGGTCCAATTGTTAAGGAAATCATTACCACCGATGGTTAATTGTACAGTATCTATGGCAGGGTTGGCGGCAATAACATTGCCTATAATTTGCAATTGTGATGGTTGTGCCCAGTCTGCTGCGGTTTTACCATTGTCCGATACATTATCGCTAGCAGGATCAATAGTAATATTGGCAAAGTTGTTATCACTGAAAACTTGGTTATGTGTACTGTTATTATTTGTAATTGCACCCATGAATCACCAATAATCAGAACCCTTTGCGTTTGAGATGAAACACTCAAGGGTAAAAGTAACAGTAAGAATATTTTTTTCATACTTTTCTGGACAATAACCAATAAAAAGTTCCAACAGCAACCACATCACCTGCGGCATCTTTGATAGTGGTTTGCACTTGGTATTTGAGTTCGTCTTTGACGTCTGGAATTTCACAAATACATTCGGCAGTTAAATCGCCTTTGGCTTTTTTGATGTATTCCATTTCCATTTTGGTTAATATGCCACGAATCTGACTGGTCATACCGGATAAAACTGCTAAACCACTGGTCACTTCACCTAAGTTTATCAAGGCAACAGCATGAATACTGCGTAAGTGATTTTTGTTGGATTTACGTTCTTTTAAAAATGCTTGGCAGTGTCCAGGCTTTAAATCGGTGATTAAAGCTTTAATGCTTCCTGTGTAAGCTGCCATTTTTCCAACCGCGCGGGAAAAAAGTTGCTTGCCAAAAGGTTTGTCTTTTAATTTTTTCCAGTTAGCCAGTATTTTTTCACCTGGTGATTCGTTGTTTTGTGCCATAATATGCTTTTAAATAATTGAGTAATGAAAATGTACCACAATCATTATAAATATGTTTCGCAAATAATCAACCAAGGACTCGAAAAGGCAAAGCTTGGTGGCGTTCTCATCTATTCAGGACACGCCCAAAATTATTTTCTTGATGATATGCCTTATGCGTTTGCCTGCAATCCACACTTTAAATGGTTGGTACCCATTACAGAAACACCGCATTGTATTATTCATTATAAGCCAGAGGGAAAACCTAAATTATATTTGTATCAACCCAGAGATTATTGGCATTCATTACCTAAAACAGTAGAAGGGCAATGGGCACAATATTTTGAAATAATACCAGTTGCCAATAAAGAAGAAGTACCAGATTTTAGTGATTTAAAAAACCACGCATGGATTGGACAAGAGGGTTCGTGTGAATATGACAACCTTAAGCATAACCCTCGGACTTATATGGATTATGTGCACTGGCACCGAGCGGTTAAAACAGATTATGAAATTGACAATATTCGCCAAGCCAATAAATTGGCATTACGAGGGCACAAAGCGGCGTTAAGAAGTTTTAAAAAAGGTTTCAGTGAATTTGAAACGCATTTAGCTTACATGTTGGCGACACAGCATAACGAATACCAACTACCTTATGGCAACATTGTGGCTCAAAATGAAAATGGTGCTGTTTTGCATTATCAACACACGCAACGCTTTCGCCATAAGCCTGAAGACCTCAAATCTTTTTTGATTGATGCTGGCTGTCAAGTTAATGGTTATGCCTCTGATATTACACGAACCTATGCTTATGATGAAAGCAGTGAGTTTGCACACATGATTGCGGCAGTAGATAAAATGCAAGTCAAAATGGGTCAGCAAGCAGTTGTTGGTGCAAGCTATATTGATTTACACGCACAAGCACATTTGATGATAGCAAACATACTAATAGATTTTGATATTGTTGCTGGTAGCGCAGAAAAGGCGGTTGAGACTGGTTTAACTAATGTCTTCTTGCCTCATGGTCTAGGGCATTTTCTTGGCTTACAAGTGCATGATATTGGCGGACACCAAAGTGATGAAGAAGGCAATATCTTATCTCCACCTGAACTACATCCGTTCTTGCGCTTGACTCGTACCTTACAAGAAAACAATGTCTTAACCATAGAACCTGGTATCTATTTTATTGACATGTTATTGGAAAAATCCAAAGCCACAAAACAAGGTGATTTTATTAATTGGCTAAGAATAGAAGATTTTAAACCCTATGGCGGTATCAGAATCGAAGACAATATTGTGGTTAAAGCTGAAAGCCCAATTAATTTAACACGAGGATAATTTGTTTGAATTACTTCATGCGTGGTAGGGTTACACCTTTTTGACCTTGGTACTTGCCTTTTTTATCTTTGTAGGAAACTTCGCATTCTTCATCGGATTCAAAAAACAAAAATTGTGCCACGCCTTCATTGGCATAGATTTTGGCAGGTAACGGTGTGGTGTTAGAAAATTCTAAGGTCACATGCCCTTCCCATTCTGGTTCTAATGGTGTGACATTGACAATAATGCCGCATCGGGCATAAGTGGATTTACCTAAACAGATGGTCAGGACATTGCGTGGAATTTTTAGGTACTCGACCGTTCGTGCCAAGGCAAAGGAATTGGGTGGAATAATACAGACATCCGATTTTACATCAACAAAACTTTCTGGATCAAAGTTTTTTGGGTCTACAATAGAAGAGTTAATATTGGTAAAAATCTTAAACTCATCTGCACAACGCACGTCATAACCATAACTCGATGTGCCGTAGGATATTTTTTTATTCGTCTCACCTGAAGAAGTCACTTGTCCATCCTCAAAAGGAGAAATCATGCCATGTTCTAATGCCATTTTTCTTATCCATTTATCTGATTTAATTGTCATATCGGTCTCGTTTTATAGGGTTTTATAAATTGTGAAGTTTTAGTTCTGGAATATCTTTATTGATATCCACTGGTAATTGGGCAAGTAATTGCCCTACTTTCATGGCGACAAGCAAACCTTTTTGAGAGATTTCTGAGTCGATTCCCCACACATTTTCAGGTGTGCCTTCATCCATGTTTTGACGGATGTTGATATTTAAAGGCAGTTGCCCAAGTAGGTGCGTATCAAACTTCTTCAACATTTTATCAGCGGCACCCTCACCAAATATATGTGATTCATGGTTACAATTTGGGCAGGTGAAAACACTCATGTTCTCGATGACACCAAGTACGGGTATTTCAACTTTTTCAAACATAGCAAAAGCTTTTTGCGCATCAATCATAGATATATCTTGTGGTGTGGTCACCACTACTGTCGCTGTTACAGGTATTTTTTGTACCATGGTTAATTGTATATCGCCTGTTCCTGGTGGTAAATCAATCAACAAATAGTCCACATCATCCCAACGTGTTTCTTCCACCATTTGCATGAGAGCCTTGGTTATCATTGAACCACGCCAAATGGCAGGTGATTCTTCATCTATCATATAACCCAAGGACATGCTTTGAATGCCATCCGCATTAACGGCAATAAAACTTTTGTTATCTGGAGAAGTCGGTTTACCATAATCGCCCAACATGCGTGGCATGCTCGGGCCGTAAATATCTGCATCTAAAATAGCTACACGTGCTCCTAGTTTTTGTAAGGATTTTGCCAGCATCACTGTTACGGTAGATTTGCCAACGCCACCTTTGCCTGAAGCCACTGCAATAATGTTTTTGACACCCTCAATTGAATCAATGCCCTTTTTTGTTTTATGGGTGCGAATTTGTGTTTTAATTTGAGCGTGCTTATCTTTGAAACAGGGTTTTAGAGCTTGGCTTATTTCTGATTCAAATCCTTGGTAGGGAAATTTTATTGTGAGTTGTAAACTTTCTTTGTCTTTAATTTCGACGGATTTCCCAAAAGTTAAATCTGTTATTGGATTGTGTGCATTTTGTATGCACTTTTTGATTTCTTCACTCATGTTCTATCACCTTTGCTAATAGCTGTTGTGTTGATGTGTCGAGATGAACCTCTTCAAGTGTATTGTCTTGAATGTGTTCAACTATGTTTCGAGCAATACTTTTGCCTAATTCAACTCCTGGTTGATCAAAACAATTGATGTTCCAAATAACCGATTGAACATATATCATGTGTTCATACATCGCCAATAATTGTCCTAATGAACTGGGCGTTAGTTCATTGAGTAAAATGGTTGTGCTTGGGCGATTACCTGGACAGTTAAATTGTTTCTCATCATGCTCACTACCATTCATTAAGGCAGCAGATTGAGCAAGCATATTAATTAATAAGTATTTTCTAGATTCTGTTTGTGGCCCTAGCACGCCGATAAAATCGATGGGCAAAACATCTTTGCTTTGGTGAAAAGCTTGAAAGAAAGCATGCTGGGAAAGTTGACCATGATCACCAAAAAGCCAAGGAGATGTCGAAATACTGACTTCTTCGCCATTGACATCATGCATCTTACCATTGCTTTCCATCATCAACTGCTGTAACCAAGCAGGCAAGTGTTTTAAATTGGCATCATAGGGTATAACAGCATAGGCAGTGAGGTGCATGAAATTTCGGTACCAAATTGAAATCATTGCCATCAAAACAGGTAGATTTTGGTTAAATTCTGTCTCTTTGAAGTGATTATCCATTTTTTCGGCTCCTGCTAAGAAGGACAAAAATTCTTTTTCTCCAATTGCCATTAACAACGGAAAGCCAATTGATGACCAAACAGAAAAACGTCCACCTGTTGCATCATCAAATGGTAACACATGGCTATCTGGAGTACCAAAATCACTTGCTTTCTTGTGATTGGCTGTTGAAATGACAAAGGATTGATTAAATTTATTGGGGTGATAATTCTTTTGTTTTTCTAATAGATTTTTAATGGCATTTGCATTTTTTAATGTCTCTATAGTGCCTAAACTTTTTGAACTAATACAAAAAAGAGTTTGTTCTATGTCTGTTGTATTAATAATTGCTTGCAATCTGACATCATCAATACTAGCAAAATAAAGCACTCTAACTTTGCTTTTCATTTGTAAGTCTGTTAGCGCTTGAATCGCAATTTTTGGACCTAAATAAGAACCCCCTATGCCAATATTTACTACTGTTTGCACGGGTTTATTAAAAGCCGTCAACCAATGACCTGAAGAATAATTACGAGCAACCTTAAACATTTTTTTTCTGTCTTTATCCATTTGACGAGGTGGATTTGTTTGCCTTTGTAAGGTATGAGTGGCGGGTTTGTTTTCGGTTACATTTATATTGTGACCACTAAATAAGTGAGTGATTTTTTTTGCAAGTTCGCTGGCCTCGGCTAACTTAACTAACTCGCTAAGAATTTCGTCAGTAATCCAGTTTTTGGAAAAATCCACAAAA
>JALWML010000461.1 GCA_027083915.1 Lysobacterales bacterium
TATACAAAGCCAATGTTGATTTAGAAGTGGCTTATATTCAAACTGGTGGTTGGGATACGCATGTCAATCAGGGAACAGGAATAACTGGAGCTTTTGCAGATTTAGTTAAAGAATTATCAGATGGTTTGAATGCTTTGTATTTGGATTTGACTGCCAGTAATGCGGGTAAATTTACCATCGTTGTGCAAAGTGAGTTTGGCCGTAGAGCCTATGAAAATACCGAACAAGGAACAGATCATGGTTATGGCAATCCCATGTTTGTTATTGGTGATAATGTCAATGGTGGTTTTTATGGTCAATTTCCAGGTTTAACACCTGCAGAGTTATTTGAAGGTGATGATGTTGCCGTGACAACAGACTACCGTCATGTTGTTACTGAGGTGCTTATGCGTAGAATGGGTAATCGTTATTTGGGGCATATATTCCCAGGTTATGATAACTATTCTCCACTTGGTGTTGTTTCAGGTGTTGATCAAATACCTGATTATGACTATAACTTTAATGCAGATGTCGTTTTTAAATCTGGTTTTGAATAGTTACCCAAATCAAGTGTGTGGCAAAATTCGTACAGGGATGTGCGATATTTTGTTTTTAAATATCTTATCAGTGACTACAGGAACAAGTGAATGTATATTTTTTTATAATCAAGCTATCGAGTTATACCTTAATTGGTCTAAACAAGATAGCTTGAAGAATGGTCTTATTCAAATCCGTCTTTATAAACTAAACCAGGGTCGTTATTAAAGTCTGGCTCAATTGCCGAACCCGATACAACGCCTAATGGATTGTATTCATTCTCAGGATAGCCTGGGAATATTTGATGGATTTGGTTGTTATGTAAGCGTTTGAGTAATATTTCAGTCCATACATTACGATAATCAACTGTACCACGTAAATCAGCTCCTTGGAAAAGGTCAGCAGGTGCAAGTCCTGGCCATTGACCATATTGTTGTCCGCCATTAACTCCACCACCAATAACCAATGATGTATTGGCCCATCCATGGTCAGTACCAGCATCTGCATTATCAAAAGCGCGACGACCAAATTCTGAATAAACTAACATAGTTGTTCGCTCAGCCCATGTACCACCACCGGGAGCGAGAACATCTAAATCAGTAAAGAAAGCTTTAAATGCTTCAGAGATGTCACGGACATTATCATAAAATCCTTCACCCACAACTAAATTTCTCTGGTTGTTATGGGTGTCCCATCCACCACGGTCACATTGTCCTATTCTTACACCGGTTTCTTGTTTAATTAACTGAGCCATTATCTGTAACTCTTCTCCAAATCCTGTTAATCTTGTTGGGTCATCGGCTCTTACAGGATAGGCTGCACCGTTATCTGGTGGAGCATTGAAATCAACTTGTTCAACTATGGCAACAGCGGCCATAGCCTGTTCGCCAGCAGAATCAAGGTCATTACTTCCTGCTGTATAAATATCAGCAAGTGCTTGTTCTTGATCGTTATTGAAACCACCACTTGCTGTGGTATCAAAATCAAAAGAACCAGGATAGCGTAAGGAAACTGCGGAAGGCTCACGAAGTAGTGAAAAAGTTACATTTGATTCAGTCACTACGGCAGGAAGCGGTATAGCTGGAGGGTAATTGGTTGCAGTTTGCAGGTGGCGAGTTAACCAACCCGTTGGAGTAAAACGATTGCCAGGTGTACCAAGTTCCGCATAGCGTTCTGCTTCAAAATGACTGCGATTCACTTCATAACTGGGTAGACCACAAGCACGAACAATAGCTAAGTCATTTTGTTGGTATAATTCTTGCAATGGCGCAGCTGCTGGATGAAGACCAAACCCTTGTCCAACTGAGAGCAATTGATTACTAGGAATCATCGTTCCATGAGTACGTAATGCCTCATAATTACCTCGGTCAGGATGTCCATCCATTGGAGTAAATAAACTCAAACCATCCATTCCTCCACGTAAGAAGACAAAGATAAGAATGTTATCGGAATAATTGTTAGTACCACCTCCTGCGAAAGCTATATTAGGAAGTGCTGTGGCAGAGGCGATTGATGATGCGGCAACACCTTTGATAAATTTTCTTCTATTCATGTTGTTTGTTTTTGTCATAATAATTCTCCTATTTATCGACGTATTGCATCGGGTGACATCATAATTAATCCTACCAGCGTGTACACAACACGTTGATAGGTGCTCGAGTTGGATAAATTGTTTGTATCCGTTACATCATGAATGGATTGGGTGGCAGTTGCGCCACTTTTGTCCACTACAAATGTTATTAACCGTGTGCGTGTGACAGCATCATAAGCATAACCTCGTAAATGCGTCATCCAAATATCAACCAATTGAGTTGGTGTTCGATTAGCGGTATCAGGAATTAACGTATTGGATTGTTCTGCTAAATTGAAATAGCGTAAACCTCCAATCACACCTGTATCAGGGTCATCGTAAGTACTGGCACTTCTATTGAGAAAATATGTGATTGTGCGCCATGATGTCACCAGTGGTCCTGTTCCTGACCACAAGGCTTTTTCATCTGGATAACCCGTTGGTGTATCATTGTCAAAGGGGCGTTGACCAGTATCATCTAAGCGGTAAAAGATACTATCACTAGGGCTATGGTCATCGCGAAAATCAATATCTATGTCAGTTGCTCTCATGGCCGAAATAATATTCTCCAACGGACGTTTGACCTTTGCTCCCCATGTTGTTTGAAATTCTGATGATAACAAAATGTGTCGATACACTTCTTTGAGTTGGTCAACATCGTTGCGGCGGTTATAAAATTCATCAGCAGTGCTGTCAACAAGTGTTGAAGGAGGGTTGTCACCCACAAGCCTAGTACATAATTTCCAAGCAATAAATCGAGCGGTACCATAATGATTAGCAAGATAAGTTAAAATGTCAGTAACATCATTTTCACCACCATCAACACCAATACTGATATCAAGCACATTAATGGGGTTGGTAGCGTGTTCGTCATAATG
>JALWML010000462.1 GCA_027083915.1 Lysobacterales bacterium
GCTGAAATTACGTCAAGTCTGTTGCGACCCATCCATACTCAAATTAGATGAAGCCAAAAAGGTCAAAGAATCCGCCAAACTCACCTTGTTTTTGGAATTAATAGATGAACTGATGGCAGAAGGGCGTAAAGTCTTAGTCTTTTCACAATTCACCACCATGCTTTCTATCCTTGAGCGTGAGATAAAAAAGAAAAAAATCAGCTACGCCAAACTCACAGGCTCTTCCACCAAGCGTGATAAAATCATTGAAAAATTCACCAATGGCAAAGCCGATATATTCCTTATCAGTCTTAAAGCAGGAGGAGTTGGTTTAAATTTAGTCGAAGCCGATACCGTCATTCACTACGACCCATGGTGGAATCCTGCTGTCGAAAATCAAGCCACTGATAGAGCACACAGAATCGGACAAAACAAAAAAGTATTTGTTTACAAACTGATTGTTGAAAACACCATCGAACAAAAAATCATAGAGCTGCAAAAGAAAAAGAAAACCCTACAAGATGGCATTTACGACAAAGGTGGCAAACTCGAAGATAAAAAATTCAAGGGCGATGAATTGTTGGAATTATTGAAAGGTTGAATGGCAAACTTAAAGAGAGAAATTAATTGCACAACTGGCTTGGATTGTTTATATTCTTTGTTCACACAAAGACCAACACTAAAATATGTTTGAACAAACCTTTCGCAATATAGATGACATTCTCTACAAAGATTCAGGCGCTGATAGCGAACTGGATTATATCGGGCAAACCTCGTGGGTGATGTTTTTGCGTTATTTGGACGAATTAGAACAAGAAAAAGCCAACAAAGCCCTACTCACAGGTAAAGAGTACCACCCTATCCTTGAAGAAAAATTCCGTTGGTCAAAGTGGGCAATACCCTTGGGAGAGGATGGTAAATTGGATCACCATGTCGCTATGACAGGAGTTGACTTAGTGCAATTTGTCGATGGTGAATTATTTCCCTATTTGGCAAATTTTAAACACGAAGCCGAAAGCGCACAAACCATCGAATACAAAATTGGTGAAATATTCTCCGAGTTAAAAAACAAAATCCAAAGGGGCTACAATCTCTAGACTTTACAACGATGATTTGAGAAGAATAAAAATTTCATTCCCAAATAAAACTAAGCAAAATGAGTTGGTTGAAATTATGAAAAAATTACAAAATTATAAAAACGAGGTAATTGAATCATACATCTTTAAATTATCCAACATAGAAGAACTAAAAAAATCAATCCTACAAAAAGCCTTTGCAGGGGAATTAACCCGTAAGGTGGGCTTGCCCACCAGCAGTGTTTAAGCAACCTCGATAATCATCCAGTTCTGAAGTGGTGAGCAAGCCGCACCTTACAGGTAAAATAATTTCATTATTTTGGCGAAGCTAAAGCATCACTTCCCAAGAGGCTTTGTTGTAAACCACGATGCCCATGGAGATTGTATCTGTGCTTATGCTCCTTGCAATTACAGGTTTTTTCAAAATCTTTGCGTTCCGCTTTTGATCTTGCTTTTCGCTGTGTCCGCTGCGCCGCCGTGCGATTCCAACTTTAATATTTTAACTTTGTTTGCTATACTAAATTTTTTCTTGACCACTGAAAATATGCCCATGCACGACAATATGACCCAAGCCATCCAAGATAAACACGCTATTTGCCTATTTTTTACTAAAAATAACAAAATAATCAACAAAAATCATAGAAAATTGCACAAAAGTAACCATAATGGTTATATGGAGAATGTATGCCGTATTATGACTTAGAAAAAGTTAGGGAAATAGCTCAACGCAAAGATATTGAATACCGTGGATGGAAGGTTCGATTGGATATTGCTAATTTAGGCTATGACTTAAATGATGTGGCAGATTGTATAGCTGGTCTAACTTGCTGTGATTTTCATAAAACAAAAAAATATGATAGTGGGCAGGTTGATGACATATACAAATGTGTTTACCAAAGAACAAGCACAGAAGAATCAGTTAAAGATGAGCTCTATATTAAATTGAGCTTATACAATAACTATCTAAGCATTGACTTAGGATCATTTCATCTATGAGATGAAGAAAGAGGATCAAATTATAAATAATTGTAAAAAATGTCTATCAAAAGACATTAAAATATTAACTACCAATAAAATTGTTAACTATAAAGGTCATGAGATTCCTTTTTTAATTGAATATTCTATTTGTAACAATTGTGATTATGAATTTGTTTCGAAACAACAGATTCAAGCTGGTGATTCTCGCTTAAGAGAAGCAAAAAAAGTTATTGATGGATTATTAACGTCTCAAGAAATTAAAAAAGCTCGACTTAAATTAAACCTGACCCAAGAACAAGCTTCTTTGGTTTTTGGTGGTGGCAAAAATGCCTTTTCAAAATACGAAAGAGCCGAAGTGGCTCAAAGTAAAGCCATGGACAAATTAATACGCACCTGTTTACATCACCCTAATGCTTTTAGAGATTTGCTGGCTGATGCTGGTATTGATAACCATTAGATAAATTTTACCACGATTACATGAACGAATCCCAAACCAAACATGACCTCATTGACCCAGCTTTACATAAGGCTGGCTGGGGTGTGGTTGCTGGTTCACGTATTCGTTTAGAGTTTCCTATCACCCAAGGGCGCTTGATTGGTCAAGGCAGACGTGCTCAACCACTTAAGGCGGACTATGTTTTAGAATACAAAAATAAACGCATTGCGGTGATTGAAGCAAAAGCGCGTGATAAATATTATACCGATGGCGTCGCACAAGCCAAAGATTATGCCCAGCGTTTAACCATTCGATTTACGTATTCCACCAATGGTTTACAAATCTACCAAGTCGATATGGAACAAGGTACGGAAGGGGATATTGTTCAATTTCCTACTCCTGATGAGCTGTGGGAGATGACTTATCCTGTAGTAATTGAACCTAATACAGAACTTGAAGAAATAGAGTCTTGGAAAAAGAGATTTAATGCAGTGC
>JALWML010000463.1 GCA_027083915.1 Lysobacterales bacterium
TATCTTTTGGTGATTGAATCACTAGTTGTGGCCATTTGAGAATATCCATTGTGTTGAAATCGGTCTTTATATTAATGACTTTCTTATTGACAATGTCACTACAAGCTAATAATTGTTTTAGCAGAGGTGTGTTGACGCTCAGTTCATTAATATCTGCATCTGGATTGGGGTAATATTTGATAAATATTTCCACTTTTCCACGGTTCAGGTAGTTGGTGATAAGTTTGCGAATTTCACCTTCTGTCTTGCGTAAAAAGTCAGGCTGGCGAATAGTGACATCTAAAAATCGTTGGTTAACCGAACGCATTTCACAGGTGAATCGTCCAAATTGGGTTTGTACATCGCCATTGGCGAAAGCTGTCATGGATTTAAGCATATTATTTTTCTAGTAAATTTTCGCTATTATAACGCAATAAAAAACCCATGGGTAATGACATGGGTTTTTAAAGCGTGAATTGCAGGGTTAGAAATTATTTTAGATACTCTGCTAAATCCGTACTGCCACCGATGTGTTTGCCATCAATAAATATTTGTGGCACGCCAGCAACGCCAGTTAGTGCACGGGTTGTCACATGTGTTGCATCTTTGCCAATAACTATTTCTTCATAACTCATACCTTTAGCATCCAGCATTTCTTTGGCTTTTTTGCAGAAAGGACAAGTTGATTTGCTGATTATGACAATAGACTCAGGTGCTTTTGCCTCAGGGTTAAGATGCTTTAACATGGTATCTGCATCTGATACGCCAAATGGATCGCCTGGTTTTTCTTCTTCGATAAACATTTTTTCAATAACACCATTATTAACTATCATGGAATAGCGCCACGAGCGTTTACCAAAGCCAATTTCTGATTTATCCACTAACATACCCATTCCTTCGGTGAATTCGCCAGTTCCATCAGGTAACATTTTAACATTTTTTACGTGCAAATCATCTGCCCATGCATTCATCACGAAGGTGTCATTAACACTAACGCAATAAATTTCATCAATACCATTGGCTTTTAGTGCTGGTGCGAGTTGGTCATAGCGCGGTAAGTGCGATGATGAGCATGTCGGTGTAAATGCACCAGGAAGTGAAAAGACTGCCACTCTTTTATTGGCAAATAGTTCATCGGTGCTCCATTTCTGCCAATCAAAATTGTGGCGAACTGGGAAGGTGACTTGTGGGATTTTCTGTCCTGTTTTATCTTGCATGGTATTTTCTCTAAGTTTGTTTAATTAAAGGCGCTATTATCCTCGAGTTTCGGTATTTTGTAAAATTGAATATATCTATTGTAACAATCTAAAAAATATAACGAAACATAATATTTAATCTATTTTCTATAATGTATTTGATTTCTTCCGTGAGATATTGCGTGGTACAGATACTGGTCGGCAGAATCAAACCAATTTCTTAGGTTGCACTTTTCTTTGTCTATTTCAGCAAGTCCAATGCTGACCGAACATTTGATAAGTTTGCTGTCATGACAGTTAATGGTGTTTACCTTGGATTTAATATTTTGGGCAACCTTAATTGCATCTGAAAGAGGGTAGGGAATTACAGCGGCAAATTCATCGCCTCCAAAACGACCGACAATAGAATGTGCAGGCATTGACTCTTTGATTGTTTTTGCTATGCTTTTTAATACGTCATCACCAATAGAGTGTCCATAATTATCATTTATTGTCTTAAATTCATCTACATCAATTAAAATAATTGAGGCTGTTTTTTTAGAGTCTTTGCAATTTTCTAGCATTAGTTCTACTTTTTTTTGCCAATGCCCTCTGTTGTAAAGATGTGTTAAAAAATCAATTTCGCTCAACTCTCTCAACTTTTTATTTTGTTTTTGTACTTTTCTGACCAGTTTATAACTGCCAAAACTAACAAAAAAAGTATGCAAAAGTAATATGGGTAAACAAGCAAGAATGACATT
The DNA here is from genome assembly GCA_027083915.1 of Lysobacterales bacterium. GTDB lineage: Bacteria > Pseudomonadota > Gammaproteobacteria > Xanthomonadales > Marinicellaceae > NORP309. The sequence goes on from JALWML010000463.1 coordinate 1,916, forward strand.
AGTGCTAGTGTGTGGTTGAAAAGCAAATTGAGTAAAAATTGTTGGTAAAAGAATACCAACAACAACAAAAGGAAGTGAGCGCACCCATAGTTTTTTAATACCACTGCTAATTTTGTCTGCGGTAGTTATGGTTAATAATAAAACGGCAGGGAGTAAATTAAAATGCAATAAAGAAACCCATGTGCCTGCAATAAATGAGTCAAAAAGGAGGTTGTTTCGTTCTGAAATAAAAGGAGATTTACTTTTCTTTGCTCTTAAAAATGCAAGATAGGGCCAAATATAGCAGGTAAATAACCACCAGAACCAATAGGGGTATGGTGAATTATTTTCCAAAAGAACAACGGCAACAGGAAGTCCACCTAATCCCATGCCTAAAATGCGAAATTTGTAAACAACCGTAGGCATAAAAGTTTTATGCTTACTACTTGTTTGTTCTGCATTCATTATACTTCCTCTTTATCTTGTTCTCGATTATGCCATAAAGCTTTGTTCTTTTCCATTCTCGACTTTCATCAGAAATGTTTATTTGTCTATTCTTAAAGGTCTCTATCAGTTAAAATGAATTTTTTAACTCGAATAACAACTATGCAAAGACCAAGCGGACGCGAAAATAACCAGCTTAGAGACGTAAAAATCACCCGAAATTATACCATTCATGCAGAAGGTTCGGTTTTGATTGAATGTGGTAACACCAAAGTATTGTGTAATGCTTCGGTTGAAGATCGTGTGCCAGGCTGGTTGCGTGGTAAAGGAAAAGGTTGGGTCACAGCTGAATACGGCATGTTGCCACGTTCAACAGGTTCGCGTATGCGACGTGAAGCTTCAAGTGGAAAGCAGGGTGGTCGTACGCTGGAAATTCAACGATTAATTGCCCGATCGCTTCGAGCGGTGGTAAATTTAGAGGCCTTAGGTGAACGTATTATTACTGTTGATTGTGATGTTATTCAAGCCGATGGTGGCACAAGGACAGCCTCAATAACAGGTGCTTATGTGGCTTTGGTCGATGCCGTTAATACATTGCTAGCCAATGGCACACTAAAAA
>JALWML010000464.1 GCA_027083915.1 Lysobacterales bacterium
GAAACCAAAACAGAAATTTCCGTTGCCGAATAATCCGTTTTTGCATTTAGCTCGTTTAATTGTTTTTGAATTTTATTTTTTTCTGCAAGTAGTTTATTTTTTTCTTTCTATGGCCATTAAAGATACGTTTTATTGTTAAAATAGCATTATTCTTTAAGTAGTTGTTTTCACTATGTATCCAATCAAGGCAATAATTGATATCGTATAAGCGAGTTAACTTTGAAAAGCTAACTTCTTCATTTTTATCCTTATTAGCCTTTCCAATAAGAATATCAGCTACTTGTACTCGCTCATCTTCTATACGAAATAACTTTTTTAAAAAGCTTATCATTAATCAACCAAATCATTCTTGCATACTATAAAACGCCATCTTATTACCGTCCGGGTCTCGCACATAACCAAAAAAGAAGGTATCTCCGCGAGGGTCGGGTTCTCCTTCATCGGTTGCACCGAGTGATAAGGCTTTGGCGTGAAGTTTTTTTATGGTGGCAAGACTGTCAACCAAAATGGCAGGCATGGTGCCGTTTCCTACGGTTGCTTTTTGTCCATCATGAGGTGTGATTACAGAAAACATGGCATCACCTGGGTTCTTTGCCCATAAAATGATGTGGTCATCTGCCATAATGCGTCCTGCACCAATAACACTAAAGAGTTCATCGTAGTATTTTCCAGATTTTTCTAAGTCGTTTGTACCTATGGTTATGTAACCTATCATGCTGTTATCTCATTAGTAAAAACTTAATTATACGCCATTTTTAAAATAAATTCATGCTTGTTGTTGAGAATGATTCTCAAACAGATTACTATACAGTCTTAATCTAAATAAGAATCATTCTCATGTGTGAAAATAAATTTATCCTGCTTTTGTTTATAACTCCTCTTTCTTTTGCTGCACAAGACACTCCTAGTCTTGCGCAGATGTGGCAAATAATACAGCAACAACAAGCGACTATTGAAAAATTGCAAGCTCAAATACATGGTAACTCTCAAGTTGTTGAAGAACAAACTCAAGCGATTGAAATCATCAGTGATAATATTGATGAATCAACAAACCAGTCTCAATCAAAATACAAGTTTGGTGGTTATGGTGAAGTACACTATGGCAATACCGATAAAGGCAACAGTATCGATGCCCACCGTTTTGTATTGTTTAATGGCTATGATTTTACCGATAAAACACGGTTTTATTCAGAGCTAGAGGTAGAACATGCCTTAAGTGGTGATGGTTTACCAGGGGAAGTGGAGTTAGAGCAAGCTTTTATTGAACACCGAGTCAATGATAAAACCACAATCACAGCAGGGATTTCTTTGCTTCCCATAGGTATTATTAACCAAACCCACGAACCAACAACTTTTTATGGGGTGGAAAGAAACAATGTTGAAAAAAACATTATCCCAACCACGTGGTGGGCAGCTGGGTTGGGATTATCCCAACGGATTAATGAAACATTTGCTTATGATGTTTTTATTAGTGAAGGTTTAAATGTTGCGCTTGCGGGCTCTGATGCTTTTTTAATTCGCAAAGGGCGACAAGGAACAGCCAAGGCAATGGCAAATAGTGGAGCTATCACCTCTCGGTTGCGGTTTAGTCCAAATAATAATTTGCAAATTAATGCCTCAATGATGTATCAACAAGACATAACTCAAGGAGTTTTAGGCGTTGATGCCACCTTATTTGAAACCAATGTTCATTACAGCATCAATAATTTTAGCCTAAAAGCTTTATACGCTCGATGGGATCTAAATAAAAAAGTAAGACCAATTGCTGCTGGCCGTGAGCAACAATCGGGTTTTTATCTTGAGCCTTCTTATCGTTTTGGCAGTAATAACCAATACGGTGTTTTCAGCCGTTATTATCAGTGGGATAATAATGCAGGTGATGACAACAATACCGAAATATCCCAATTTGATTTTGGTTTTAATTATTGGCTCACGCCGCAAGTGGTTTTCAAAGCCGACTACCAAGACCAATCGGGTGCAAAAGACGATGATGGTTTTCATCTCGGAATGGGGTATTCGTTCTAATGCGCTCCTCTTTTGTAGGGTGGGCTCTGCCCATCATTTTCTTTTGCCAGTATGCTCATGCATATGACATTAAGGATTTTTTATCAAAACAATTTAGCCAAATACCTAAAGTGCTACGCATTTGGCTCGATAAAGAAAAACAAAATTATATCAAAATAAAATTCAACCCAAGCCAAAAAAAACTCAGTTACCGCTATTGGCAAAAAGACAATAAAACCGTATGGATTTTAGATGAAATTGGCAAAGAACGAAACATTACTACTGGTGTTGTTGTTGAGAATCAAAAAATTAAGTCTGTTGAGGTCATCACATACCGTGAATCACGAGGAGGGCAAGTGCAATCTAAGCGATTTACTAATCAATACCACAATAAAACCTTAGATAATAATTTTACTAAAGAAATTGATAGCATAAGTGGTGCGACCTTATCGGTCAATGCACTAAATAAACAAGTTTCAATGGCTTTGTATTTGAATTCTTTAAAACCATGAAAATAAAAAGACTTTTACGAAAAACTCACCGTCAAATTGGTGTTTTTGCGGCTTTGTGGTTGTTGCTTCTTGCCAGTACTGGCTTATTATTACAGCACCGCTCTGATTGGGGACTGGATAAGTCATTTATTACTAATCAAACTTTATTAAAACTTTATGGTGTTGGGAAGCGCGTGATTGCTTTTAAAGCAGATAACGGATTTTTAATTCAAGTTGATAAAGAGTTAGTGATAAACCAGCATAAAACATTGTTTCCAGAACCCATAAAGAGGGTTGCTTTTAGAGAACACAAGTGGATTGTTGAAACGGGCTTAGGACAAACGTGGTTTAATCAACAAGGAGAAGTCATTCAGCAATTTGATGGGTAGTGTCCAAAAAAGTGTGTCTGGCTGAGTTGAATTTGCCACGAGCTTTAATTTAATCACAAAAACAAAGTTAAA
>JALWML010000465.1 GCA_027083915.1 Lysobacterales bacterium
AAGCAACGTGCAAAGCAAGAAGAAGATCGCAAAAAAATGATGGAAAAACTTGAAGCTGATAAGGTTAAGAACTTAGAAGAAGGCAAAAAGTTTTTAGCTAAGAAAGCAAAGGAGAAGGGCATAAATAAAACTGATTCTGGCATTCTTTACGAAGTTATGAAGCAAGGCGATGGCGCTAAACCCGGTTCTGCTAATGCAACAGTTGTGGTTAACTATGTTGGAAAACTCATTGATGGAACTGAATTTGATAGTACTTATGACCGTAAACAGCCAGCTACGTTTGCCCTAAATCAAGTGATTAAAGGTTGGACTGAAGGTTTGCAGTTAATGAATGCAGGCTCTAAGTACCGTTTCTTTATTCCACCTGAGTTAGCTTATGGTGCTGATGCCCGTCCTGGTTCTCTTATTGGACCAAATAGCACGCTTATTTTTGAAGTTGAGCTTTTAGAAGTTAAAGGCGCTAAGAAATAAGTAAGTCATTAATGCTTAACAATAAAAAACCAGCCTTGTGCTGGTTTTTTATTGTTGGAATTATCTGCATTGGAAATTGGATTACTTAAGAGTTAATAAGGATGTTGTGTTGAGTAAAATCAGAAATGAGGTTTTGTGTATCTGTTTGAGCTGTTTGTTCATTAATGTCAAAATTATTCACAACCATTTTAATAATAGACTCGAAATCTAGTTCTTGTTCCAAACAGTGGTAAATAAGTGTAGAAGTGTCATTCAATTCAAAGTATTTGCCTGTAACGGGCTCGAGCAATAATATGCCATCATCGGCAACAGGTGTTCGTATAATTTCTGGATTTACTATTAACATGATGAACTTTAAATGCTTGGTGAAGAAACCCTGATTATAGCACATCAAATAATGGCGTATTATACCGCCGGGTTAATACTCTGCGTTTTTTGTCTTTAGATTGTCGATATAATTCAGTCTTTGCGACGGTTCCATGGATAATAATATTAAGACAAAATCATGTTTTTCTTGTGAGGGCAATCTTTTAATATGTTCTCTAACCTTCTTTTTGTATTGTGGGGGAAGTGCCTTGAACATTTTCATTAAGGGTTGACGCTTGGTGATATCAAATTGATCGATAAACTTTTTTAATTTACCATTTTTGCTTTTTGCATTCATGCGATTGAATTTGTTTCTTAATCGTCTTTTTTGTTCAGGTGAAAGACTCTTAAAATGACGTTGTGCTTGCCTAATTTTTTGTCTTTGCTCTGGTGGTAGATTTTCAAAATACATAAACCTATTTAGCATTTTGATTTTTTGGTTTGTATTTTTGAGTTTATATCTATTGAGCGTTTGCCTAATTTTTTGTCTTTCTCTAATAGGTTTTTTCGCCCAGAGGCTGGTTTTTTTTATTAAGAAGTTTTGCGTCTTTTTATCTATGCTAGCCCACTCATTTTTAAAAGGCAGTAATAATTGTTGTTGTTCTAGATTCAAGTTGTTCCACTCAGTGCAATTGGCTGTGCTTACAAAACCGAATAAAAATAAAGTAATTACAATTGATTTCATTTTATATTCCTAGCTAGTCGTAGACTCTTGTTGTGCAAGCCATAGGTAAAAATCCAACTCCTCAGCCACATCCATGTCATCGGCAATAGTGTACTCATTGGCTAGCGTACCATCATTGCCAACGGTGTTAGCGGGCAGATTGCTTTTTGTTATTGGTGTAGAAATATAAACGCTAAGCACGATTGTAGCAGCCAGAGGAATGAGCCATAAAAATGGCTTAAACCCACTCTTGCTTGTGTGGCTGAGAGCCATCTGTCTTGATTGGTTTAATTTAGAAAGCACCTCGCCAGAAAGACTATCTGCTTTATCCTCTAAAAGTTTATCAAGTTTGTTTTTTAGTTGATTATTCATGTGTGTTCACCTTTGAACGTAAATGTGATAAGGCTCGAAAGAGGTGGGTTTTGACACTTCCTGGCGAGCATTTCATGGATTGTGCGGTTTCTGCCACGGATAGACCTTCCCAAATGCGGCACATAAAAGACTGTAATTGTCTTGTTGGCAAATCATTTAGCGCAGCTTGCAAATGTGAAATGGTCATCTCATTATTAATTTGGTTAATAATATCTATTTGCTGTGTATCTTCAATATCAATTACTGTCTCTTGCTCATCTTGGCTTGTAAGAAAACTAAATAAGCTTTTTTTCTTCGTATTAGCTCGGTGAAAATCGGTTACTCTATTATTTATCATTCGGTAAAACAAAGCTTGCCAACAGGATTCTTCTTTATTGGAATATTTTTGTACAAATTTAATCATCACATCTTGCACAACATCCAATGCATCTTCTTGATTTTTTAATGACATAAAGGCGATAGCATAAGCTTTTTTTTCATGAGCAATAAAAAATTTATTAAGTTGTGCCGTATTATCCATTGATTTAATAGGAATTTGCTTGATTGTTGTTGTAATCATAACATGCCATAAATATGTGTGCTTAAGGAATTCTCTATTTATCAGAGCTTCCTTTAGTTATTGTTAACCCTTTAACGGTACAAAGCAATAATGGTTTACATCAGCAATAAAAATAAAGGTAATACAGTGCAAACTTATGTTTTACAGGGGGTTTATGCACAAAACTCAGATTTACTAGAGTTTTAAGTCCTAAAGTGTACATAACATTAAAAATTTTAAGATATTCTTTTTTAAGTGATTGAAGTTTAAGTAAATAATGTTGGTGGTTAATAATTAACCAAATAGAAGGCAATGGGATTATAGCTGTATTTTTAGCGCATAAATTGTGACTTATCCACAGACTTATCCACAATTTCTGTGGATAAGTCGCAATCTGTCATTAAAACAATAACTTATGGCAGGTATGTAGAATAAATTTAACTTTATGCGCTAAGGTGTTGATTGTTTGATTTGGAAAATAAATCTTGTTTTCTTGGTCGAATAAATTAACATACTCGTATGCCATTAGCTCAGCAAAACACCATTCAAGTTGCACTGCCTATTCCTTTTGCGGATAGTTTGACCTATCGCGTGCCTGAGACCATCGCAATAGCCTCAATTTGTGTGGGTGCTCGCGTTGTTGTACCTTTTAGAAATAAAAAAATGATAGCTATTGTTATTGCACTCCATGGTGGTGAGTTTACTAAAAATTTAAAAACTATTGGTGAAGTTCTCGATAGTTCAGAATTTATCACACCTAAATTACATAAATTTATGCAACAAGTGCATCGCTATTATTTAACTCCATTAGGCGAAGTGATTTTTACAGGTGTTCCAAAATGGTTTAAAAATGTAGATAACCCCCCTTTACCTCAAGAAATTTGGTGGCAAGTCAAAGAACGATTAACTCAAGAAGAAATCAATACACGATTCAAAAGTACAAAGCAACAAAATATCTTTAAATACCTGCAAGATAATGGACCACTGCAGAGCAGGCAAATGAGTCATATTGAAAAGGGTGCATCCAGCCATTGCAATGCACTATATAAAAAACAAGTATTACTCAAGTCCGACTTATGTTTTATTGATGCTCACCCTCCTAAAGATCCGGATTTTATCTTAACTAACGATCAAGATGTAGCCCTTAAGGCAATCTCATCTGTTGATGGTTTTGAATCTTTTTTATTGGATGGAATAACCGGGTCGGGTAAAACAGAAATTTACATTCGTTTAATTAAAGAGTTGGTTAATAATAAACAACAGGCGCTGGTACTCGTTCCTGAAATTGGCCTAACGCCACAATTGTTCCATGAGTTTGCCAAACGTATACATGGGCGTGTGGCTGTTTTTCATTCGGGATTAACTGCAATTGCGCGTGCTAGAGCGTGGGAAAAAGCTAAATTGGGTGAAATTGACGTGATTGTTGCCACCCGTTCAGGAATCTTTACACCGTTTAAAAATCTTGCCATGATTGTTGTTGATGAAGAGCATGACTTGAGTTTTAAACAGCAAGATGGTTTTCGTTATTCAGCACGTGATTTAGCGGTTATGCGTGGTAAGATGGAAAATATCCCTGTTATATTGGGTTCGGCTACGCCATCACTGGAAACATTTAATAACGCTAAGCTTGGTAAGTATAAGTGGTTAAGACTGCGAGAAAGGACCAATAAACAAGCCCTGCCATCAATCCAAGTGCTCGATGTGCGTGCACACAAAATGCAAAAAGGCTTATCCAAAGTGGTGTTGCAACAAATTGATGCAGAAATTCAAAAAGGTAATCAAGCTCTGGTGTTTTTAAACCGTCGTGGCTGGTCGCCAAAGTTAACTTGTAATGACTGTGGTTGGGTAGCTGAATGTGACGAATGCGATACCTATGTCACCTACCACAAACATATTAATCGACTGCGTTGCCACCATTGTGAGCGTGTTTATGGCATCCCTGAGTTTTGTCCTGAGTGTGGCTCACAAAAAGTCGAAACAATGGGAGTCGGTACAGAAAAAATCCACGTCGGTATCGAAAACAGTCTAAAAGACACTAAGGTTATTCGCGTCGATAGAGATACCGTGAAAACACCCAATCAATGGCAACGGACGGTGGATGAAATAAAGTCAGGTATTCCCTGTGTTATGGTTGGTACACAAATGTTATCCAAAGGACATGATTTCCCAAATTTGACTTTGGTAGTAATAGTCAATGTTGATAACAGTTTTTTCTCTCTGGATTTTCGTGCGACAGAACACCTGTCACAATTAATGATACAAGTTTCAGGCAGAGCAGGGCGAAAGGATAAAATAGGTAAAGTCATTATCCAAAGTCAATGCCCAGAGCATGAGTTTTTTAAATTGCTATTGGGTAAAAGTTATGAAGATTATGCCTTGCACGAGTTGCAACAGAGAGCCGAGGTTGGCTTTCCTCCAGCCAGTTATATGGCAATAATTCGAGCACGCTCACGCGATGAAAAAACAGTAGAAGCCTTTTTTGAATACATTTTAACTCACACAAATAAAAACGAAACTGTCAGCATCATGGGGCCAATCCCAGCACCCATGTATAAAAAAATGGGACAATACCAAATGCAACTCATCTTCAACGGTAATGACCGAAAATCCCTGCACCAAAGCCTGTCACAAATCGTTAGCTTCTTAAGAAATAATAAAATTTGTAATAACATCATTTGGAGTCTAGATTTAGATCCGATAAACTTGAGTTAGATTTCTTTTAGATTTAAGTAACGCAGAGGTTCACGGAGGAGACGCGGAGATTCACAGAGGTTTTTTTTTTAGAAATTTGGGGCATCGACTTTCACAGTCTGTTTAGTCAACCTCTTAAAAGTGTTGACTAAAGCCAACTACCCGAATGAGTTTATTTAAAACTCGTACTTGTAAGGTGGGCTTGCCCACCAAATTTAATACTCAATAATTATCGAAGCAAAGAAAACACTGATGGTGGGCAAGACTATCTTGCTATATCATTCTAGTTTTTGAGAAATTAGTGCCAATAGTAAAGTGGGGCTTTGAATAGATTTTTTTAATTCTCCACTTTTATCAAGAATATCCGTAATTGTAATAAAGCCTTTAAAAACAGCTTTATCTCCTACATTAAAGCCCTCATCTGCTGGAGACGATTTACTTGTAACCCAAATGTGTTTTATATCTTTAGTTCGAAGGTTGAGTTTATATAATGGGTATTTCTGTTTAGTTGATTTTATTTCTATTATTTCGCCTTGTAAAGCTGTTTTCTCTCCTTCATATTTTGGATTGAGTTCTCCATGTAAAAAGGGGTTGTCATTGGCTTGTTTAGCAAAATCACCAGCATTGGCAATGGTATGAAAAAATAGAGGTAGTATAAGCAATAGAGTTAATAGTTTTTTCATATGATTATTCCTTAATATTGTATAGTGGCTTAAATAAATAAAATCAATAGTCAATTACCGAGGTTAAACTAAACTCTGCTCGATGGGCGGGGTCCATCTTACGGTAATTGGATATTACAATCTACAAAACCAAATCTTTCGGTATGCCTTTTGGAATGGCGTCCAATAAGCGTTTGGTGTATTCTCTTTGTGGGTTTTTGTAGATGTTTTCGGCGGTGTCTAATTCGACTATTTCGCCTTGATTCATGACACCGACTCGATCGGATATGTAGTTGACTACTGATAAATCATGGGAGATGAAGATGTAGGTCAGTCCCATATCTTGTTGCAGGTCTTGTAATAAATTTAACACTTGAGCTTGTACTGACACATCCAACGCAGAGACAGATTCGTCGCAGATGATAAAATCAGGTTCAACTCCGATAGCACGAGCGATACAGATGCGTTGGCGTTGTCCACCTGAAAATTCGTGTGGATAACGGTTGAGGTGTTGTGGTTTAAGATCCACTTTTTGCATGAGCTCTTGGGCACGTGCAAAGCGGTCTTTTTTATTCTCGCCTATTTTATGAATCGCCATGGGCTCGGTAATGATATCACCAATGGTCATGCGTGGGTTTAATGATGAGTAAGGGTCTTGAAAGATAATTTGCATACGTGAACGCATCTTTCGCATGGCTTCCTTATTCAAATCCATCAGGTTGACACCATTGTAAATGACATCGCCACTGGTGGCTTTTTGTAAGCGTAAGATTGTGCGACCCAGTGTGGTTTTACCACAACCTGATTCACCAACTAGTCCTAAGGTTTCGCCTTTATGTACGACAAAACTGACATCATCAACGGCTTTGACATGGCGTTGTACCCGACCAAATAATCCTCCTTTAACTGGAAACCATGTTTTAAGGTTTTTAACCTCTAACAAAACAGGGTGCGAATCTATGTCTGATTTGTCAGGTTTAACCATGGGTTCAAATTTTTCAGGAGGCACTTGTTTTTCTGTGCCATCTTCTTCCATATAATCCGAAACGGTTAACAAACGCTTTGGGTTGCCATCAAGCATGGGGCGACAAGCAATCAAGCCTTTGGTATAAGGGTGTTTGGGATTTTTAAAAATTGTGTGGACGTGATTTTGTTCTACAATATTAGAGCGGTACATGACCACGACATCATCGGCTAAATCGGCAATAACACCCAAATCATGAGTGATAAATAACATGCCCATGTCGTATTTTTGTTGCAAGTCTAGCATCAGTTCTAATACTTGCTTTTGAATAGTTACATCAAGTGCGGTTGTTGGTTCGTCACAAATCAGCAAGTCAGGCTCGCAAGCTATCGCCATGGCAATCATAACGCGTTGCTTTTGTCCACCTGACATTTCATGTGGGTAGGCACGTATTTTACTTTTTGGGTCAGGAATACCTACTTGGTCAAGCAAGTCGATGGAATAGTTCCATGCCTGCTTTCGATTCATGCCTTTGTGCAAACGTAACACTTCGGAGATTTGTGAGCCAATTCTAAACACGGGATTAAGTGCGGTCATTGGTTCTTGGAATATCATGGAAATGCGATTACCACGAATTTTGCGCATTTGGCTTTCAGATTTCTGTAATAAATCATCACCATTAAATAAGATTTTGCCACTGGTAATCATACCTGGAGGCATGGGGATTAATCCCATAGTTGCCAAAGAAGTCACTGATTTCCCCGAACCGGATTCACCCACTAAACCAACGGTTTTACCTTTTGGAATATCAAAAGAGACCTTATTCACCGCTGTAATAAGCTCTTCTTGGGTTTGAAATTTAACCGTGAGGTCTTGGATACTTAGTAAAGGTGTGTTCTTTTCATTCATATTATTTAATGTTCTCGTTATTTTTCTTTTGGATCAAACGCATCGCGCAAGCCATCGCCAATAAAGTTAAAGCAAAAAAGTGTTAAGGCTAAAAAGGAGGCAGGAAAAAGTAATGACCATGGAGCAATCTCCATGTCTGCTGCCCCTTCATTGACTAGTGCGCCCCACGATGTTAATGGTTCTTGTACGCCTAACCCTAAAAAGCTCAGGAAAGATTCTACCAAAATTACTTGTGGAATGGTAAGAGTAATGTAAACAATTACAATTCCAAACAAATTTGGCACGATATGTTTAAAGATAATGGTGTTATTGCTGGCTCCAATGGCAAAAGCAGCTTCGATAAATTCTGTTTTCTTAAGACTTAAAGTTTGTCCGCGGACTATGCGTGCCATGTCAAGCCAGATATAACCTCCAATGGCGGCGAAGATTAAAAACAAATGTTGACCAAAAAGTACCATCAATACAATTACAATAAACATAAACGGTAAAGCATAGAGAATATCAACAATGCGCATCATGGTAGAATCTATTTTGCCACCATAAAAGCCAGCAATAGCGCCGTAACTGACACCAATAATTAAACTCACAATCGTCGCTACAAAACCAACCAATAGTGAAATGCGTCCGCCTTGTAAGGTGCGTACAAACAGATCGCGCCCCATCATATCTGTTCCAAAGTAATGCGACGTGGCAAAATCTGGTGGTATGGACATGTTTTCCCAGTCGATAAATTCGCCATCATAGGGTGAAATAAAAGGAGCAAAAATAACTAAGGCAATAACAATTAATAAAAATAAGCCACTCATTAATGCCAGTTTATTTTGTTTTAAACGTAACCATGCGTGGTGACGAAGACTCATTCCAGTTTCATTCATGAGTCATTACCTAGTCTAATTTTTGGATCGAGCCATGCGTACAAAACATCAACAATTAGATTGAAAATAATAATGAGAACACCGACAAATATTATCACGCCCATGACTAAGGTGTAATCTCGATTCAATGCCCCTTGGACAAAATATTGCCCTAGTCCGGGGATGCCAAATATTTTTTCAATGACTACAGAGCCTGTTAAAATTCCAGCAGCAGCTGGTCCTAAGTAGGATATGACTGGCATAAGAGCTGGTTTGATTGCATGTCTTGTGATTGTTTTAAATGTCGAGAGCCCTTTGGCTTTGGCGGTACGAATATAGTCTTGTTTTAAGATTTCAATCATCGAGCCGCGCATGATTCGTGCGATGTAGGCAATATAATGTAGGGACAAAGCAAGCACGGGCAGTATTAAATTAGGCCAACTACCGCCAGACCAACTACCTGCTGGCAACCAATTGTTGTAAACAGCAAAGCATAGTATCAATAAAGGGGCAATAACAAAGTTGGGTATGGAAATTCCGGTCATGGCAGATGACATGAGTACATAATCTAACCATGTATTCTGTTTAACCGCTGCAATTGTCCCTAAATTTATACCAACTATTATCGCTAGTAATAAAGCCAGTCCGCCGATTGTTAAAGAAACAGGAAAACCTTTGACTATTAGTTCTGTCACGGTAAAGTCTTTGTATTGAAAAGAGGGGCCGAAATCCCCTTGAACTATATTTGTTAAATAACGAAAATATTGTTTTGGCAAGGATTCATCTAAATGGTATTTTGCCTCAATGCTTTTTAAAATTTCAGGAGGAAGTTCCTTATCCGAATCAAATGGCCCTCCTGGAGCAATGCGAATAAGGAAAAAAGCAATGGTAATTAATACCAGTAATGTTGGGATAGAACCAAGTAGGCGTTTAAGAATATATCCCAACATTTGATTTGTTATTGGCAGCGCGGGTTTTTGCCATTGCTGTGGGCTTGTTTCTGAAGTTCTAATGCCTGTGGCATAAAATCAGATAATTTTTCGATGCGCTTTTCTGGGTTTGGGTGAGTAGACATAAATTGTGGTTGGCGTTTACCACCATAGGCTTTAGCCATATTTTGCCAAAGGTTGATGCTTTGGCGAGGATCGAATCCTGCTTTTGCCATTAATTTTAGTCCGTACAAATCTGCCTCGCTTTCATGGGTGCGACTAAAGGGTAGTAAAACACCAAATTGCGCTCCCAATCCTAAGGCAGACATTAAAGTTCTTTGTGAACCTTGGTTTTGCATTTTATTTTTACTAATCGCATCGGTGGCCTGCATGGCAATCTCCAATCCCATTTGTTGTGATACACGTTCTGCCCCATGACGGGATAACACATGGGCGACTTCGTGACCGATAACGGTGGCTAATTGGTCTTGATTGGTTGCGACTTTCAACAATCCAGTATGTACACCGATTTTCCCACCAGGTAAGGCAAAGGCATTGGCAGTGTTGTCTTCAAAAACTACCACTTCCCATGCTTGTTTGCGCCATTGCTGCGGCAATTCGTTTACTATGGCATTGGCTACACAGCGAACATAGCGTTGAGCTTGTTGATCTGGTGATACTTTAGTTGAGGTTTTCATCTTGGTGAATGAGGCTACCCCCATTTTATTCATTTCATTATCACCAATAAGAATAAGTTGTTTTCTGCCCATGGGTGAAGTGGCGCAAGAAGCAATAATAACGATAAGAGTAAATGATAAAATAAATTTCATAACACAGAACCTATTAGTAACTAAGATATAGTGCCTATTGTAGCGCAATAAGAGCATAGGAATGCTTAAAAAATGATTAAACTCGGGTACTTTATTTCCCAAGTTCATATAGTGAAGGGCAATCTGGTCTGTAAGTTGTGGTTTTCATAAGGAATCTACAAAAGCTAAATGCACCTTATTGCCTCATTGTTTATTTCTTAGCTGGCACTTGAGAGTAGTGAAAAAAGCTCATTAATTGCTTTTTCTATGGTTTTATTGTCCTCATTTTTTGATTCATGGAGTTGTAATAGTAGGATTCTGCAGTGGTGAGATATTTCGTCAAAACCATAACCGCCACTTGAACCAGCCAACTTATGAACTAAATCATGGACAAGTTCTATGTCTTTTTTTTCGTATGCATTTTTAATCCCTTCTAGCTTTACTGGAAAGCTAGAAAGGTATTTTTTTCTTAAGGCTGCAAATTTGTCAGTCATCAGTTAATCTGCGACACACATGATAACAGTTGCAGTGGCTGTGTTGCCATTTCCATCTGAAATTGTATACGTAAAACTATCATTGCCTGCATACAAGAAAGGGGCTTGATAATGCATTGTGCCATTTTCATCATATGTCAAGGTTCCATTTAGTGTGGAGGTGTCCACTGATAGAATGGTTAATGTATCACCATCGATATCACTGTCATTGTCAATTGGGTTAAAGTCATAGGATCCATTGACAGGAACTAAGTACAGATCATCAACAGCAGTTGGGGCACTGTTTGCTGGTGGCTCGACAGTGACGTTAACTATGGCAGTACTTTGAGCACCATCTTCATCTTCAATTGTATAAGTAAAGCTATCGGTTCCTTGGAAACCTAAGTTGGCTTGGTAAGTTACTGTGCCATCAGAATTAATATTAACTGAGCCATTTTGACCTTGAGTCACTGCAACGATGGATAATACAGAGCCATCACTGTCCGAATCATTAGCTGTTACATTTATGATAAGTGGATCAGTTCCTGTTGCTATTACTGAGTCATCTGTTGCTACTGGAGCATTATTTTCAACGGTAATGATTACTTGTGCTTGTGCTTGGTCGCCGTGCCCATCATCCACTGTGTATTGAATCGTTTCTTCACCAATAAAGCCAGTATTAGGCGTATAAGTCAGTGATGTTCCATTGTTAACAATCGTACCATTGCTTGGCTGTGTAACATCTGAAATTGATAAATCATCATTTTCTGGGTCAGTGTCATTTGTTAGTACATCTATTAATGTGGCACTTGAGTTTCTTAGTACCGTGAGGGAATCATCACTTGCTGCTGGAGCATTATTTAATTCAACAACAGCGCCTAAAGTCGTAATGGATTCTTTTTCTTCAAATGTGTACACATCAACTGTTCGTTTGTGTTTAGCTGGGTTGCGTAGGGCACGAGCTAACCAAGAAGGAGCTGTCTTGATGGGTTGTTTAACCCATTTAACAGGCACTTCATCGGCAGCAACAACACCTTCTTTAAAGTCTTCTTCAAGTGATAAAAAGCTAATGGCGACTCTTCTGTTTTTAGCAATATCAGGGCCTTTATTGTCAAAGGCAGGTTCACTTTCGCCTTTACCTGATGATTGAATGTCATTGGTGTCAATTCCGTGAGCGACAAAGAAGTCTTGTGCAGCTTTGGCTCTTTTTTCAGAAAGTTTTTGATTGTATTGTTCTGTTCCTAACCAGCACGTGTGCCCAACGATATTGATTTTAGAGCCAAGTTTTAATGATTTAATTTGAGCAACAACATCAGCTAACATGGCTTTGGTATCTTCTCGTAAAACTGCTGAATCAAGGTTGAAGAATGCCATTGACGATAAGTCAATCTTATTTTGTACGACTGTACGTCTTTCTTCTTTTAATCGTGCTAAAGCCACTTCATCAACAACTTTGACTTCTTCGTAACGTTCAGTTGGTTGGAAAGTTTTGCCAAAGTCATAGCGGTACATTAAAAAGGCTCGCGTATCACTCTTATCGGTAACAAAATCACCGTCTT
>JALWML010000466.1 GCA_027083915.1 Lysobacterales bacterium
ACTTATACCTGATTTTGGATCAATTAAATTGACTTGCCAATCTGTAGAGCCATTTGCAAATACCATAAAACTAAAATTGCTACTGTCAACTGGTAGTTTTCCACTCCAATACCAATTACCACCTTTGGTTTGTTTTAATGAAACTGGAATCAGTGCAGTTTTAGAGTTTAAAGCCGCTTTTTCTGGTTGTGCAGGGCGCATTAATTCAATTTCTTCTGGAGGTCCAGCTAATTGTTTATTTTGCAATGACTTGGCAGAAAGTGCTAATGGACAGGCGATTAATGCTGGTAGTACCAGAGTTAATAGTTTTCTTTTTTGAAACATATTTTATTTCTCTCTCTTTAAGATTTAAGGTATTTAAGCTGTTTATAAAATAGCTTAACTTCACATTTTAATTGGTCAAAATTAAAACGCTTTATAAAATAACATAAGGCATCATCAATTTCAAACGGTTGTTTGAAAATAAATTAATTAGTATCAAATGCAACTAAGTATTTTGTTTTTTACAGTTTGAATTGATTTCAGTTAGTCTTTCAATTGTTCCAATGTCATCCCATTGACCATTGAAGAATTGTCCGCTGATCTTTTTCTGATTCATGGCTTCTTTCAGTAAAGGGACGACAGAGAATTTCCCAGCTTGGCAGGATTCAAAAAGTTTTGGTTTATAGATGCCAATACCACTGTATGTTAGTTTTTCTGTTGAGTTGAGGTGAGAAAGAGAGTGGTTTTTATTTATATAGAAATCGCCATTCGGATTGTGATTTGGGTTTTTTACCAAAACGAGGTGCGCTAATTTATGAGGAAGAGCTTTAATACTAGTAAAATCTATATCAGTTTTCACATCTCCGTTGACAACTAAAAAAGATTCATTTCCTAAAAGATTTAAGGCTTTAAACATGCCTCCTCCTGTTTCTAGAGGCTCGTCACCTTCAAATGAATAACGAATTTTTACACCGTACTGGTTGCCACTGCCTATTTTTTTCATAATTTGCTGAGCTAACCAACTTACATTAATGACAATATCTTCAAACCCTGCTTTTTTTAAATTAATTATATGGTGCTCTATGAGTGTTGTACCACAAACTTCTAGTAGGGGTTTTGGTTTGACTAAGGTTAAAGGGCGCATTCTTTCGCCTTTGCCTGCTGCTAAAATTAAAGCTTGCATAATGTATCCATACTGGGCGAAATCTCATTTATTAATTCCAATAATGGAATGAAATCTGGGTATTTTTCACAGGTTGATTTTATATAACAAAGTGTCAGGTTTAAATCCTTCAAATAATTGGGTTTATGATCACGGTAATTTAAACGACAAAATATTCCAACAACCTTTAAATGGCGCTGTAGACCCATTAAGTCAAACCATTTTTGCCATTGTTGGTTGCTGTATTTTGTTGCATTTAGTTTATTGAATTGTTGACGAAAATCATCAACCATTTGATTTACCGCTTGTTCATCCCATTGAATATAACAGTCTTTTAAAAGTGAGACCAAATCATAAGTCACTGCGCCAATAACAGCATCTTGAAAATCCAGAATTCCTGGGTTTTTTTCTTTAACTTTCATCAAGTTACGACTGTGGTAGTCACGGTGAACAAAAACTTGTGGCTGAACTAATGCATTTTGAATTAATATCTGATTGCAGTTTTGTATTGTTTCTTGCTGCTTTTCTGAAAGTTTTACGTCAAGATGAATATTGACAAACCATTGTTCAAATAATTCAAGTTCTGAAAGTAATAGGTCATAATCGTATGATGGAATATCAGTTGTATTTATATTTTGTTGCATACGATGAAGAGCCGTCAGTGCATCTTTATAAAGTACTTTAAAATTTTGTTTATTTAATATAGATAAATATTGAACAGTGCCTAAATCTGATAATAATAAAAATCCAAGCTCTAAATTATGTTTGATAACTAATGGAGCGTTTAATCCAGCATCTGATAATTTTTTTGAAATGTTAATAAAAGGAGAGCAATCTTCATGTTCGATAGGAGCATCCATTACAATATAAGTTTGTCCTTTTGAGAAAGCGCGCCAATAGCTTCTAAAGCTGGCATCACTCGATGCAGATTTGATGTAACAGTCCGTATCGTGGAGAGCTTCTTGAGTCCAAGCCAACAATTCTTTTTGCCTATCCATATTAAGGTATCATTTAAAACACATGATTTTACTTATCATTATCATATTTTCAATTAAATAAAGAAAAATAGGCTGTTAATATAAGTGCTCCACTGATGTTTAAAAATAAACCGATTCGCATCATTTGTTTGATAGGAACGCGTTCGCTACTAAAAATAATAGCATTTGGTGCGGTAGCAACTGGCATCATAAAAGCAAAGCTGGCACTAATTGTAGCGGGTAGCATCAAAACCATTGGCTCAATCTTAAGAGCGATAGCGGTAGATAATAAAATAGGCATCAATACTGCTGTTGTTGCTGTATTACTTGTGATTTCAGTTAAAAAAGTTACAAAGAAACAAATAAACCCAATAATTAGCCACGTTGGAAAATTATTTAAGAAGATGAGGTTGTTAGCAATAGATGCACTCAAACCAGTTTGCTTGAAGGCAGTTGCAATTGTAATGCCTCCAGCAAACAATAGCAAAATTCCCCAAGGGATTTTATTTAAAGCTTCCCATGTTATTAATGGTTGGTTTTTATTGTCTTTGATTGCAAATAATAATACAACACTTAGTAAAGCCACTGATGCATCATTGGCATAGGGTAGGTTTAACAAAGCTTTCCAGCCTCCAAAGGGCTCGACACGGGTAATCCAAAGTAGTGCTGTTAAAGAAAATATAGCAAGAACTTTAATTTGTGCATTGCTTATGTTCATCTTTTTTAAGTCATATTTAATCGGTTGATCATTTAATTTCCTACTTAAGTAAAAATATACAAGTGGGAAAATGATAAATAAAATAGGAAGAACTTGTT
>JALWML010000467.1 GCA_027083915.1 Lysobacterales bacterium
TCACCCTGATAAAATTCATGATAAAGAACGGGCGGAAAGATTAGACAAGTTAGCATCTGAAGATGATATTGAAAAGACGCCAATTATTAATGACACAACAGTCGCATTACGTATTCAATTGGCTGCTAAAGAAGTGGCAAAGCCTGTATTTTATGCGGTGACAATCATTATGGTCGTATTTGCTCCACTATTTTCATTGGAAGGTGTTGAAGGCAAATTATTCCAACCGATGGCAGTGAGTATCATGATTGCGATGGCAGCATCTTTGATGGTTTCTTTGATTGTAGTGCCTGCTTTGGCGAGTTATTTCTTTCAAAAAGGCGTAAAAGCCAAAACCAGTCCAATTGTCAAAGTTTTAGAAAAATTCTACCGATTTGCTTTGGATAAAGCGATGAACTTAAAAGCTATCGTGCTTGCTTTTGCGGCAATTCTTTTAATTTCCTCTTTATTTTTGCTGTCACGCTTAGGCACAGAATTTGTTCCAGAATTGGAAGAAGGCACAATTAATTTACGTGCTACACTAGCACCTTCTGCCAGTTTAGATACGGCTTTAGATATTGCACCGAAATTAGAAGCCATGATAATGGAGTTTCCTGAAGTAACTTATGCCATGAGTCGTATCGGTCGTGCTGAAATCGGTGGTGACCCAGAACCTGTAAGCAATATTGAAATATACATTGGTCTAAAGCCTGTCAGTGAATGGGTCAGTGCCGATAGTAGGCAGGATTTACAGTTATTAATGGAAGAAAAGTTAGAAAAAATTCCAGGTTTGTTGTTAAATTTTTCTCAACCCATTGCCACCCGAGTTGATGAATTACTATCTGGTGTTAAAGCCCAGTTAGCGATGAAATTATTTGGTGCTGATTTAGATGTATTGGCGAGTAAAGGACAAGAAATTGTTAAAGCGGTACAATCAGTAAAAGGAGCACGAGATGTGGCAATGGAACAAATTGCTGGAGAGTCACAATTGGTGGTCAAACCCAACCGCAGACAATTATCACGTTATGGCTTGTCGGTCGGTGACTTGATGGAAGTGGTGCGTGATGGCATCGGTGGAACGGAAGCTGGACAAATCATTAATGGCAATGAACGTTATGATATTTATGTGCGGCTCGATAAAGACTTCCGTAAAAATCAATACGCTATTGCCGAACTGCGACTGCAATCACCCACAGGTGCTTGGGTTCGTTTAGGCGATGTGGCAGACATCAGCATTGATTCAGGCCCGCCACAAGTTCGCCGTGATGATGTACAACGTCGTGTTGTGATTCAAGCCAACGTGCAAGACCGTGATATGGGGTCGGTGGTGAAAGACATTCGTGCGGCAATTGCCGAACAAGTGGATTTACCCACAGGTTACACCGTTGATATTGGCGGTCAGTTTGAAAACCAACAACGTGCACAAAAACGCCTGGCTATTGTTGTGCCTTTATCCATCGGGTTAATCGCCTTATTGCTTTACTTTGCCTTTGGTTCAGTTGGTCAAGCGGTGTTAATTTTAATCAACTTGCCACTCGCCATGATTGGCGGAATCTTTTCCTTATGGATTTCAGGACAATATTTATCCGTGCCCTCTTCTATTGGTTTTATTACGCTATTTGGTGTCGCCGTTCTCAATGGCGTGGTGATGGTCGAAGCCATTAATTTACGCATTGAATCTAGCCGTAGATTTGCTAAAGACGTTTTAAGAAAAGCCATTTACGAAGGAGCCGTTTCCAGATTAAGACCCGTACTAATGACAGCCATTGTTGCCGCTCTTGGTTTGATACCGATGATATTATCCGATGGTATCGGTGCAGAAATTCAACGACCTTTGGCAACCGTTATTGTTGGCGGACTGGTTACTGCAACTTTTTTAACCCTATTTGTCTTACCCGTTTTATATGCATGGTTTTCAAAGGGTAAGATAAAAATGATGCAGATGCATAAGTAAATCAAAACCTCCGTCATTGCGAGGGAGGAACGACTGCGGCAATCTATTTAAAAATACGCTATATCCAAAAGATTGCCGCGTCGCAGAGCTCCTCGCAATGACAGTATTTTTGATGAACAAAAAGATGCCATTCCAAACAGTAGTGGAATGACAACAACAAGAGGAAAATATTATGTCAGAACATAAACATATAGATGAAAAAAAGAGCGAAATTAGTTGTGCTTGTGATGGCGACATCAAACCACAACACTCAGATGACGATGGTCACGACCATGGCAATAGTGAAAGTAATTACTTACCTGCGATTATTTCACTGGTATTATTGCTATCAGGATTGGCATTAGAATACCTAATAAAACCTGACTTTTTTCATGGTTGGATAATGATTGTTTGGTATATTGCAGCCTATTTGC
The DNA here is from genome assembly GCA_027083915.1 of Lysobacterales bacterium. Lineage (GTDB taxonomy): Bacteria > Pseudomonadota > Gammaproteobacteria > Xanthomonadales > Marinicellaceae > NORP309. The sequence continues at coordinate 2,347 of JALWML010000467.1, forward strand.
CCGTTGCAATTCCAGTCATTAAAGAAGCGATTGAAGCTTTGAAGAAAGGCGAAATTTTTACCGAATTCTTCCTGATGAGTATCGCTACCATTGGTGCCATTGCCATCGGTCAATACCCAGAAGGTGTGGCAGTAATGCTATTTTATGCGGTAGGTGAATTATTCCAAAATGCAGCCGTCAGACGTGCCAAAGATAACATCACCGCTTTATTGGATGTTCGCCCCAAAACAGCTAATGTCTATCGTGATGGTCAATTTGTCAGCGTCAATCCTGAAACAGTCAAAATTGGCGATAAAATTCAAGTTAAAGTTGGTGAAAAAATTCCACTCGATGGCAAATTATTATCTACAAAAGCCAGTCTAAATACCGCAGCGTTAACCGGTGAAAGTAAGCCGCAAAGTTTGACATCTGATGAATCGGTTTTAGCTGGTTAAATCCATCTTGAAGGAGTGAATGTAGTTGAAGTTGAAAAACTTTTCAATGACTCATCGGTGGCAAAAATATTAGATTTGGTACAGAATGCTACTGCTAAAAAGGCTAAAACTGAATTATTGATTCGCCGTTTAGCCAAGATATATACACC
>JALWML010000468.1 GCA_027083915.1 Lysobacterales bacterium
ATAATAACCTGTGTGTGTTTTCCTTTCCAAATACTTTTAACCAACTTCATATTTGCAGCATTTTTTTCGACTTGGGTTTGACCGCCCTCGGGTACAAATTGCAGTTGTTTTGTTACCAGTTTTGGTGCAACAACATCAACAAATTTATCGGGTACACGGTAGGGAAGATGGGCATTGAAAAATCGTTTTTCACGTGGTCCAACAGCTTGAGAAATTAATAAGTTGAAAATAAACTCATCGCCAGCTTCAAATTTGCTTTTGCCATTACTCGGTTTCGGCAAATAAAACACACCAATCTCGACAAATTCAGGAGCTCCTTCAGCATAAAGCTGTCTTAATCTTTTGTAGTGCTGATCTCGAAAACGTATGGTGTTATCGCCTTGTTCTATTTGGAAGCGATCAAATACACCACCACGAACAAACCCAGAACCTCTAAAAGAAAACAAACCGTTAGCGGCAATAACAATGGCTTGTTGTCCATCAACAACTCTTTCTTTTAAGTTTTTGTATTCGCCTTTGCCCAAAAGGTTTTCACCAATTTCAGGAATAGAAACCATGCCCATGTACAAATCTATAAAAGTTTCATTAGGGTCTTGAGTTTTCACTCGCTTAGCTGCTTCGGTAAAACCTTTGTCTAAAAAACTTTGGCTGACTTGTGCAGTTGTTAGGTGAAGGTTTTTAACTGAACCTTCATCAAGCAATTGTTGCCATGTCTTTGTTTCATTTGGCATATTGGTTTTTAAAGTACGCGCCTCTTTTGCAGACTGTTCTTCTTGATCTATAACAGATAAAGAGCGAAATGCCTTAATGACACTCGAAACGATACTGTCATTCATCACTATAACGGTAACGGTTGCTCCAGAAACAATATCAATTTCATTGTCTTCTAAGGTTTTTTCTTTGAAACCTTTAATCACATTATAACCAATGAGTTTTTCAAAAGGCTTCATCAATTTTGATTCGGGGATACCAATTAAAACGATAGGTTCTGAATGTTTGAGTAATTGAATGCCGCGAATCACCCCATCCTTATCAACGCCAATAGCCATGTGGATAGGTTTGCCAGAATATCCGATACTCTCAGTATAATTGGTATTGATAATCAAATAACCTATCTGTTCATCGCCTTTAAAAGCATCAAAAAGACTAGGAACTTTTTTGTTGGCTACAATTTTATCAGCTTGTGGGTAGGCTTTTTTTAAGTCCAACTTGTGTTCAAGCTGAAAAGCAGAAGCAGAAAAGCTCATCAACAAGTAAAAACTAAATAAAAAGATTCGTATATATGTCATTAACAACAACTCTGAAAAATTAAATCATTATATAGAATTAAAAAGTTGACCAATTGACCTACGTCAAGATATAAATATTAAATTAAAATCACTCTAAGTTTATGGTGCAATTAAATGATATTTAACTACAATAAGCATAAACAAAGATAACAATAAAATGAAAACATTAGGTATAGAAACCTCTTGCGATGAAACAGGAATCGCCATATACGATACTGACAAAGGCTTAATTGCCGATCAGTTGTATTCACAAATTGAACTGCATGCACAATATGGTGGCGTATTTCCTGAAATTGCCTCGCGTGACCATATCAAGAAGACCGTTCCACTCATTCGTCAAGCTTGTGATGAAGCAGGGATAAATTTGCAAGATTTGGATGGAATTGCTTATACCTCCGGCCCTGGTTTAATCGGTGCATTATTGGTGGGCTCAAGTGTTGGTTGTTCATTAGCATGGGCATTGGACTTACCATCTGTTGAGGTTCACCATATGGAAGGGCATTTGCTTGCTCCTTTATTGGATGAAAACAATAAACCGGATTTTCCATTTGTGTGTTTGTTGGTTTCAGGTGGTCATAGTATGTTGGTTGATGTTAAGGCTATTGGCGATTATACTATTTTGGGAGACACCTTAGATGATGCTGCAGGAGAAGCTTTTGATAAAACGGCTAAACTGCTGGGTTTGGGTTATCCAGGTGGAAAGATTTTATCAGAGCTGGCAACCCAAGGCGACAAAGCTCGGTTTAAGTTTCCTCGACCCATGATGAACCGTCCAGGCTTAGATTTTAGTTTTTCAGGCTTAAAAACGGCTGTGCGCGTGGCTTACATGAAGGAGGTTGAAAAAGAGAGTTATAGCGAATTACGTGATAAAGACCAACTGGTCAAAGATATTGCTGCCAGTTTTCAAGAGGCTATCGTTGATACTTTAGTCAAAAAATGTGCTCGTGCCATCAAGCAAACTCACTACAAAACCCTTGTTATTGCAGGAGGTGTGAGTGCAAATACCGAACTGCGCTCTCAGCTCAAAGCTTTGGATAAAAAGTTAAGAATTAAGTCGTTTTTTCCAGAGCTCAAATATTGCACTGATAACGGTGCCATGATTGCCTTTGCTGGAGCAATGAGGTTACAAAAGGAACAAAAACATAACATTAAAATTAAGGCGTATCCTCGCTGGAGTCTTGAAGAGTTAGCCACATAAAAACAAAGAAATCTTCTATTTAATTTCACTCAAGTTCACTTAAAAGTGGAAACGTATTTCATTTTAGGTAAGATGGTTGGGTTTTAAATATATCATTCGAAATACTGCATGAATACACAATTTGAGTTTGTTAAGGGTCAACGTTTTATAAGTCAAACAGAGCAAGAACTTGGTCTGGGTTACGTTGAAGAGATGAATCACCGCATGGTTAAGCTTGTTTTTGAGGCGGCTAACGAATCCCGAATTTATGCAAAAGATAACGCTCCCATTTCGCGAATTGTATTTGATGTTGGTGAAAAAATTCCCGCTAAAGACGGCTGGACTTTAACCGTCGAAAAACAACAAACATTAAATGGCTTGATTATATACCAAGGACTTAATGATAAGGGCGAAGATGTCCTGTTGCCTGAAACTGAAATTTCTAATACAATTAAGCTAGACCGACCAACAGAACGCATGTTTTCTGGCCATTTGGATTCCAACAAATGGTTTAATTTACGTCAGTTGGCCCTATCCAAACGCAATGAACAGCAACAAAACCCACTCTATGGTTTATTGGGTTGCCGAACATCGTTGCTAGAACATCAATTGTATATCGCACAAGCCGTAGCAAAACGATTTGCTCCACGCGTGTTGTTGGCAGATGAAGTTGGGCTGGGAAAAACAATTGAAGCTGGACTTATTATTCATCAACAACTGCTTAAAAATCGAGCACAACGCGTTTTGGTGATTGTTCCTGAAAGTTTAACCCATCAGTGGATGGTTGAAATGTTACGCCGTTTTAATCTTCATTTTAGTGTTTATGACGAAGAACAATGTCTAGGTATAGAGGAGTCATCTCGTTTTAAAACACCGTTCGAAAATAGCCAGTTAGCCATTATCCCATTGCAATTTTTATTAAATAACCCAGCTCGAGCTGAACAAGTGCTTAATACTGAGTGGGACTTAATAGTTGTTGATGAGGCACACCACCTTAAGTGGTCACCAGAGGCTGCCAGTGAAGAATACCAATTAATCGAAGACTTGGCTAATAAAATAAAAGGCGTGTTACTTTTAACTGCAACACCAGAACAACTGGGTAAAGAAAGTCATTTTGCTCGACTCCGTTTACTCGATTCTAGTCGGTTTAATGATTATAAATCTTTTGTTGATCAGGAAAACAATTACCAAAGCATCGTTAACGCCATTGATGTTTTGCGGTCTGAAAAACCCATGACTAAAACAGGACATAAAAACACAGCAAAAGTCTTTACTAATGAACAAGATATTGCTGCTGTTTTAAACCTCTTTGAAGATAAATATGAAGAGGAAGAAAAATGGGTTATCAAACAACAATTGATTGAAAAATTATTAGATCAACATGGTACTGGTCGTTTGTTATTCCGCAACACGCGTCATGCTATTAAAGGCTTTCCTCGTCGAAAATTAAAAAAATACAAACTAGAAAACCCCTACCGTGATAATAGTAACCAGGCAGTAGAGCTACAATTAACACCCGAACGCTTGGGTGAGTTTGAAAATTGGACAAAAGTTGATCCCCGTATGCAGTGGCTAGCTGAAAAAGTAGTTGATTTAGCACCCAAAAAGATTTTACTAATAGCTTCTCAAAAACAAACGGTATTAGATATTGCAGAATCCTTGCGTATAAAGATGGGCATTCACAGTGCTGTTTTTCATGAAGATTTAAGCTTAATAGAGCGAGATAAAGCAGCGGCTTGGTTTGCAGATCAAGAAAAGGGTTGTCAATTAATGCTTTGTTCTGAAATTGGTTCAGAGGGTCGTAATTTCCAATTTGCATCACACATCATATTCTTTGATTTACCCTTTAATCCAGACTTATTGGAACAAAGAATTGGACGTTTAGATAGAATAGGACAAGAAAACACCATTAATATCCATGTGCCATATTTACAAGACACAGCAACAGAAAAGCTATTTAAATGGTATCACAAAGGCTTGGATATTTTCAGCAAAGTAAACCCTGCGGCCTATGCCTTGTTTAATCAATTGCAAGAACCGTTACTCGACTCTTTTGAATTTGGTGCCGATGAAGAAGCGTTTGAAAAGCTTATTGAAAAGACTCGCGAACTCAGTACAGAATACAACCAAAACCTCCAAAAGGGCAGAGACAGACTTTTAGAGTATAATTCTTGCCGACCATTTGTTGCTGCAGAAATTTTAGCCGATGCAAAAAAACAGGATGATACCAGTTGTTTGCGCTTTATGCATCGCATGTTTGATCGTTATGGTGTGGATTATGAAGAGTTGCGTCAAAACATTGAGTTTATTAAGCCCAGTGAAAACCTTAAAACGCATTTTCCTGGTTTGATTGAAGATGGAATGAGTGTTACCTTCGATCGTGATACGGCATTGTCAAATGAGACACTGCATTATTTAACATGGGAGCATCCCATGGTTGTAGAAGCTATGGAGATGATAGCGACAGGAGAAAAAGGTAACGCCAGTTTAATTTCTTTGAAAAACTCTGGGCTCAAGCCTTCAACGATTCTGCTTGAAACATTATTTAACCTACAGGCGTCTGCTGATAGTTCGTTGCAGATCTCACGTTATTTACCAACAGACCCAATTCGAATAGTTGCGGATGAAAACTTAAGAGATAGAACCAAGGTGCTGACTTCCCTTGCCATTCATAATAATCACCAGTCAGTACCGTTAAATGTGGCATTACAGGTGATTAAAATGAAGCAAACAGAAATCAAAAAAGTTGTTAATGCGATTGAAAAAAAGATTGATTTAATTTTGCCTGATTTAATTGAAGAAGCCAAACAAAAGGCCGAGTCAGAGCTCAATCAAGAAATAGAACGTTTAGAATCATTAAGTCAGGTTAATGACAGTGTACGTCCTGAGGAAATTGAGTTTTTAAAAACACAAAAAGAGCAAACCTTAGAAGTCATCGATTCAGCACAAGCCCAAATGAATGCTATTAGGGTTTTAGTTTGTTTGTAGTTTGTTGGGTTTAGCACATAAAAAAGCCGCTAAATAAGCGGTTTTTTTTATTCTTCTAAAGGGTAACAATCATCAGGCATCTGACTGGTTTTTACACTGCTATAACACTGCCAATATATTGAATTATCGTCCTCATCAACCTCTGGTACAAAAACAATGGAGTCGTACTGTAGTGCGGCATCATCGCTTGCTGAGAAATATATGGTTAACTTACCTGTTTTTTGGTCATAATCGTACTCATCATTACTGTGAAAGTTTGATGAAATAAATTCTTGATTTGGGAACAATCCATTTTCTTTGAAGTATTGACTAATCAAAATCTTTTCTGCGGCGAAAGACATCATTTTGCCCGTTACTTTTGATCTAAGCGTATAATCTCGGTAAGCAGGAATAGCATAAGCAGCTATAACCCCAACATAAACTAAAGCTACATAGCCATCAACATAGGACATGTTTTCAAACACACTATACTCGTAAGAAAACTTTACTGAAAAACCTTCATTATCTGCATCTAATGCAAAACTGAATTGCCCTTTTTTTGGTAAATCTAATTGTTGTGCTGTTGGCATAGTAAATAAATCCACTTCACTGTGAGTTAGGTTGCCTATGACTTCTAACATCTTCAAGTAAAAGTAATAAATACTGCGCGGAGCATCTCGAACTTCTGTGGTATAAGCTAACAACGATGAATTCCAGTTTTGTCCTTGTTGGTTTGATAACCAATCTGACAGACTTTGTTTGTTGTTGCTATTGTCTCTATCTGCCAACACTTGCGGAATAAATGCTTGAATATACTTATCATCCTTGATTTGAAAATAGGATCTTTGTTTCATATCCCAAAATGGATTTTTAAATGATGGATTGTTTAAACCAAGATTTTTGATAAGCTTTTCGGTCATTTCATTGGTTGATGCTTCCATCACATCAATTGAAACTCCTGCTAAGGTTTTTTGTTGAATTGTCATCTTGAATTTTTCTTTTAGAATTTCAAGCAAGGCCTTATTGGCCTCCTTATCTTTTATCTTGCTGGCAAACCAAGTACCAGAATCATCGGTAACAACAATTATTTTTTGCCCATAAATAGCTAACATGTCGGCAAGTTTAATTCCGAAATAGTCTGCTAATAGCTTCAAAACTTCATCTGTTTTGCTGCGAACTTTTTCAGCTTCTGTCTGGGAGGCAAAAGTTAAGGCAAATTCATAAGCGTTTTTAACTTGTTCTACCGTAGGTCGAGTGATTTGCCAAGCACTACGAGGCGTACCAGCTGTTTGAACCTCGAACTCTGAATCAACACCGGCAATAAATTGTCTAGCGCCAACCTCTGGCATGGCAAGCTTAACAATTAATTCACTCTTACCAGCAGATGCTGCTGTGCCGACCCATAAAAACTTCATTTTATCTAAGCCAAGCTTTTCAACCATCGGTTGTTCACTGGCTGGTATCATGGCTTTATTCTTTTGGTAGATTGCGTCAATATTTATCCATGTTTCAAGATTATTGCCACTAACATCGACACTATCTTCAAAAGCAAATATATCATTTAACTCTGTGGCATGGTTGCTACGGGCTAACAGTGATTGCAGTTGCTTTTGTGACGCACTCAAACCAGAGAGCATCAATAACCGACCTGTTTTTTCATCAAAAGACATAAAGACAGGTGCCATAGCAACATAAAGTGTTGCAAAATTGCTGTCATTGAATGCTTTAGTCACGCGAAATTGTTTATTGCTTTGTTTTTCTAATAACCCCAACAACTCACTTATTTGTGTTTTGCTCGTGTTCTCTAATGTTGTGGCAATCATCACATTTGGAACCATTGATCCATCACTGGCATTTAAAACAGCTATTTCTAGCGGTGAGGACATGTTTTTCAACAACAACTCAAAGGGAAACTGAGCCTCTTTTGGTAATTTATTTACATAACTATCAATCAAGCCTTTCTTAATGTTGTTGATAATGTTTTGGTGAGCCTCTAGTTTTTGTGCAGGGTGTAAACCATCAGCTTTAGCTTCAAACAAAAGTTGCCAAATCGTTGGTACGCGTGCATAAGCAAAAGTATCTGCTGGTAGTTTTTCGCGCATCCAAGCCACATTTTCAAGTTTGATGACTTGATGCAAAGCTTTTTGAGTTTTAGGTGTTGTTGAGTTGTCACAACCAGTTAAAAAAACTAACAGGCTAGTTAGTAGTAATATTAATCCTTTTATTTTCATCGTTACACCAATTTAATTTCTTCTTTCGTAATTGTAATAAGTTTTTGTTTATACAGCGAGCCAATGGCTTTTTTATAACTGCCTTTGGACACTTTCCATTTAGCATAAATCTCAGCAGGAGGTGCTTTATCTGTCATGGTAGATACTCCGCCATTAGCTTTTAAATCTTCATAAATCTTAGTTGCCAGTGTTCCTTGTTGTTTAGAGTCTGGTAGGTTTAGGCTTAAGTTTATTTTTTTGTCTTCTCGAATGTCTTTGATATAGCCCTTAAGTTTTTGCCCCACACGAATGGTTTGAAAAACATCAGAGTGGTGAATAACACCTAAATGGGTTTTGTTTATTACGGCTTTAAAGCCCAGCTGTGACTTACCACAAATTAATAAATCAACCTGTTGCTGTGGTTTAAAATCGGTATTGTATTCGTTTAAATGTTTACTGAGCTTAATCGATCCAACCAATCGTTTTGAAGCGCTGTCTTGATACATGTAAACGGTGTAATAAAGTCCGGGATAGATTTTATACGACTGTTCGGCATAAGGAACCATCAAGTCTTTAGGTAAACCCCATTCAAAAAAAGCCCCTATTTTATTCATATCAGCCACTTTCAAATAAGCACATTCGCCCAGTGTTATTTTTGGTGTTTGGGTGGTGGCAATGGGTTGGTCATTGGTATCAAGATACAAAAACACACGAATTTTTTGACCAATGCGGTAATCCTCGGGTAAAAAACGGTTGGGTAATAAAATATGACCCAAGTGACCACCCTCAAGCAAGACGCCTTGATCGGTTGCTTTAACTATTTCTAATTGATTGTACTTGCCTAAATGTGCCATGAGTTTTCTCTTGTTTTTCAGGCGCAATTATAAAGCGTAGACAGAGATTTTGTTGTTAATTAGCAGTGCTTAGAGTGACTTTCTTGCAAATACCAAGACTTTAACAGACTTTGCGCCTGATTTGATTAAAGTTTTCGCACATTCACTTAATGTATTACCTGAGGTCATGACATCATCGACTAAAATAACTTTGTCATGGTTAAAGGTTTTTGCTAATTTGAAAGCCCCTCGCACATTTTTTGCCCGTTCTTTAAACTTGAGCTGTGCTTGCATTTGTGTGTCTTTGTGTCGAATTAAAGAAGTATCGAGCTTATAACCCGAATATTTAGCCAACTCTTTAGCAATTTCATAAGCCTGATTAAAACCACGAGTCCGCAGGCGTGATTTGTGTAAGGGCACAGGTATCAACACATGGTCTTTATTGGCAAGGTTTAATAAGGGCAACATAAGCTCTGCCATTAAGCGTGAATACATGATTTTCTTGCCAAACTTTAATGCCATGACCCATTTGTCAATAGGAGCTTGGTAAAGACAAGCAAAAAGGGTTTGATTAAACAGCGGCGGTTTTATCAGGCAAGAACCACACAAATGTTGGCTGACTTGCAGGGATGCACCACATTGGTGGCAGGCAAAAACAGGCTTGTGCAACAAGGACTGACAACCAATGCAAAGACTTTTATAGTCCGAGTCTTGGGTATTGTTTTGACAAATCAAACAATTGTTCACTGACTTGCTTCCTTAATGATAAAATGCGGTTTTTTATCTTAGCACACATCATGCCGTTAGAATACGAAGCCATCCGAAAATCATTTAACTCTGTTGCCCATCAATATGAAGAAAATGCCATCTTACAAAAAGAGGTTTTATCTCGCTTGCTTGAGCGTTTAAGTGACGAGGCGTTAATTGATGTTAATTTAAAACCACAACACATTTTGGATTTAGCCTGTGGTACGGGTTGGGCACACAAAGGCATTAAAAAACTTTTTGCCAATGCCAAAATTTCTGCCTTAGATTTTTCCCAAAACATGCTCAATCATGTGAATAAAGAATTGGCAACACCAGTATGTGCCGATGCTCATGATTTACCTTTTGCCGATAATAGTGTTGATATAGTCTTTTCAAATATGGCTTTGCATTGGTGCAATGAGCCAGATGTTTTTGCTGAATCTCGTCGCGTGTTAAAATCTGGTGGGTTAATTGTTATGAGTGCATTGGGTGAAACCAGCTTATACGAACTCAAAGGCATACTATCCGAACAAGATAATAAACCTCGTGTTCACTCCTTTCCTGCTTTACATGATTTGGGTGATGATTTGCTTAAGGCTGGATTTGAGGATGTGGTGGTTAATGCCGAAGTGATAACCTTAACCTATAAAGATGTGGTTTCATTGATGAAAGACATCAAAGCATCGGGTGGTCACAATGTCGATGAAAAGCGTTCAAAAGGATTAACGCCAAGTCACTGGCTCGAACAAATTAAAACAGCCTACGAAGACTACCGCGAAGATGGTCGATTACCTGCCAGTTATGAAATAGTTTATTTGCGTGCTAAAAAACCATCGGTTAAAAACGGATTGAATTTAACTATTAAATCCTAAGCCTTTATCTCTTTTAAAGGCAGCTTTGTCTTTATCAGAACCAAAAAACTGAGCTTCTAAATGCCCTGAATGAACCGCTTGCGCAATCAATCCTGGCGCATAAGCATCTCCAATAAGAGCAAAATGTTTGAACGGGTGTTTATCTTGCAATTGTGTGTATAAATCATCATTGGGTCTTCTTTCACTAACAATCACTAGGGTTTTACAGGGTGTATGTTTTTCTTTACGGCTGTAAACATGTTGACTAACAACTTTGCCTTGTACAATTTTATCGAGTTGTTGATTTAAAATTATTTTTATGTCTTTCTCATGCAAGCGATTATGAATACGTTGTTGCTCTAGGGTGTTGTCACTCCACTCCGCCACGCGCGCACTATTGGTCATATAGGTAACATTGCAGCCTAACTCGACACATTTTTCTGCCAAAACGCTTGCCATATAGTAGTGGTCAGCATCGTAAATAATGACTTCTTTGTTTGGTTCAAGATGTTGAATAACTCCTGACATAATATTATCAGGTGTCAAAATCTGAACTGAATTATCATGTTCTAAGTATTGACGTTTTTCACGTGATTGCCCGTTGTTTTTCCAGTATGAACCTGTGGCAATAATGATATTTTCAAAGCCAAACTCAGCTAAGTTTTCAGGTGTGACTTCACTGTCAAAATACATCTCAACATTAGCCATTTGTTTTAAAGCATTTAAACGGTAATCAATCACGCGTTTCCATTGCGCCAGTCCGGGTAATTGTGATTCTTGTAACACGCGCCCTCCTGCTACTTTTTCTTTTTCTGCAATCACCACATCGTATCCGCGTTTTGCTAGAGCATGAGCACATTCCAAACCAGCAGGTCCTGCTCCAACAATCAAAACAGATTCATCTTTGTGTTTAGCTTTGATTTTTTCAGGATGCCAATCACGTCGCCACTCTTCGCCCATGGTTGGGTTTTGAGTACATCGAATGGGAGCTGCATAATTGTCACTTGAGACACAAATATTACAGCCAATGCATTCACGAATTTTATCTAGCTCACCCTTCTTAATTTTATTGGGTAAAAAGGGGTCGGCAATTGAAGGTTGAGCCGCTCCGATTAAATCCAAAACACCGCGCTTGATTTGTGACACCATCGCATCAGGAGAAGTAAAGCGACCTACTCCAACAACAGGTTTTGTCGTTAAAGATTTAACATGTTTGGTGTATTGTTCTTGAAAACCTTCTTGTGAAAAACGCGACGTTTGTGAATCATTTTCCCAGCTTGACACATTCACATCCCACAAATCAGGAATTTCTGCCAACATTTCAATAATATCCGAACCCTCACCACCGGCTTGCATACCATTTTTGCCGAGTAATTCATCCACCGCGATTCGTAAAGCAATTCCACAGGTGTCGCCTGCTGCTTCTTTGGTGTCAATTAATACTTCCTTAAGTAATCTGGCTCGGTTTTCGAGACTTCCGCCATATTCATCGGTGCGATCATTGTGTTGACGTGATAAAAAATGCATCAAAACCGACAAACCATGCCCTGCATAAACATAAACAATATCAAAACCCGCCTTTTTTGAGCGAATTGCCGCATCACGATACCACCTGCGTAAGTTTTTAATATCCGTTTTATCCATTGCCCGTGCTTGCATGGGATAACCGCCAAGTACAGAAGCATGAGTTGGGGCTAAAGTTGGCAAGCGCGTATAATGGTTTTTACCTGCCAAACCTTGATAGACCAACTCAATCCCAGCAAGCGAGTTATGTTCATGCACAGCATCAGTCATTAATTGCAAATTAGCAATGTCCGAATCATCCCACAACCGCCCTTGATTGTAAGGCGTAATATCTGAAGATGGATGAATCTCAACTTCTTCAGTACAAACCACACCCCAACCACCTTCAGCTTTAATCCCACGCATCCGCGCTAAAGCCTGCGGAAACCGATGTCCCATGCCATTGCAGTGTGGTACTTGGTAAAAGCGATTAGGTGCCGTAACTGGACCGATTTTTACTTTTTCAAAGAGAATGTCCATAC
>JALWML010000469.1 GCA_027083915.1 Lysobacterales bacterium
ATAAAATCAAGGCAAGTGTGTTTGGCTTTTGTTAATTGGTTTGTTGTTTGATAAAGCTCTATCAAGAGTGACTCCGAGCTAAAATCATATAATTCTTTACTATCAAGGAGTCCAAGTAGTGTTAATCCCGCTATTTGGTATTCCTGTTTCTGGATATGGATAATTGCCTTAACTTGAGTTGCTTTTGACATTAAATACTCATCGCCAGATTTTTTGAAGATTGAAATAGCTTTTTCAATTTCATTCAACTTGTCTTCATCAATTTGGAGGTAAGTTAAATCCAGAATTAAACGAGCATACTGTACACTTTCACCGTTTTGGATTTGTTTTAACTCATCTACTAACGCTTGGTTGATTTGCTTAATATCTTCACTTTTCCATAAGAGGAACATAATATTTCGTTTTAATAACTCAGGATAGTCTTTATGAGTATTTAAGTTGTTTTGCTTAGCATAAATAAGAGCCTCATTAAGAAGTTTTTCATAAGCTTTGTCGTATTTCTCTGAGTCAATAAACCTTATCGCTTTAATATAAACATCAAACCTTTTACTGTTTGATAAGTTTTCAGCTAATTTATTTCTCCAATACTCTGGTTCATATTGCCTTTCATCGAAAGCGTTCGACTCGTTACTGTTTCCTTTTTTAAATCCAAGCGTTATCCACATAGAACCATCGGTATACTGGTTAATGACATAGATTGGGGCGTATAAGGCAGATATATAAAGTAAAAGACCAATTAGAATTTCATATAACTTTGCCTTTGGCATTGAAATAATATTCAGATTAGAAAAAATGGTATAGAATTTTTGCCTGTATCGCATTGGTTCATCTGCAAGTTGAGAGAACATCTTATCAATTAATTTTTCAGATTCTTCTTTGGTATTATCTATTTTATTAAGTTTTGAATAGATTTTGAAATTTTTAAATTGATAGAATAAACTTAAAATTAAGAATAAAGAAATCGTTCCAATAACGGGGTCTTTGGTATAGACAGCAAAGCTGACAAATGAGATAACACTTAAGGTAAAAAAGGCTAGTTGTGACTTTGGGTAGCGCGAAAACAAGGTGTGGTTAATGACTTGTCCTCCATCAAGTGGCAAAAAGGGCAGCAAGTTGAAATAATTAATAACAATCAGCATAAAAGCCACTTCTGATGCCCAAGAAAAATGATTAATGCTGGGACTTAAGCCAATATAAAACCCTAAAATAATGCCAGGAACAGGTCCTGCTAATGAAACAACAACCCTTTTTACGGCAGAAATACCCTCATTTTTACCTATGGCTAATGCTCCAAAAGGCATAAAAACCATTTGTAAATTTCGATAACCAAATGCTTTCATTGCCAAAAGATGACCTAATTCGTGAAGAAATAGAATTGGCAAAAGAAGAAGCGCAAATTGAAAATCAAATAAAAGACCAAACACCAAAAAGAAAATGAATGCTGAAAGAATAAGTATAATTAGTTTAGCCTTTGTATTTTCGGAAGCCGAATTATGGACTTGCATGCTTCTATGATAGGCATTGGTTTGAGCTCCGATTAAATAGCTAGGTTGGGGTGTGAGTTTGTTATTAAGGTTTCTCTCTTTCTTTGTTGCCTTGCCTTGATTGTTTTTAACTCTAAATCCAAATTTAAACGCTCCCTTGATTGTAAATCTTAATTGTTTGTTTTTGGATTTGAGTAAGCCAGCCTCAACAAGATTTTCTAAAGATTCGGTATTGATTTTACTCAAATGTTGACAATATTCTAAGGGTTCGAATTGAAGTCGTGTTTGCTCTGGCTTGTCCTTTAGTTTCTTATTGACAAAACTAATAAAACTTTTGAACCGTTTAGATATATCTTCTTCAATTATGCTAATACATTGAGAATTAGGGAAAAGAAAAACGGTGTTTTCTAAATAGTAGCCACAAAATATTGTGTTACTCGTGAAAATTTGAAACGTCGTGTTGTATGGTCGGATAGCATCGGGCTGAAAATTATTTTCTATCACTAGATAACATTTGTATTCGGGATTAAATAAAACAACAGCGTGTTTTAAATCATTTATTGAAGCATAAAATTCATGGTATTTTAGATAGTGTGAAACATGAAAACCAAGCGGTTCAGAATCTTTTATCCCTTGTATAAGTTGTTCTATTACACAATCAGGGACATCTTCTTGCAAACACAATGAATGGTTTGCAGGAGAAACAGGAATTAATAAAACGGGTTTAATCCATGCCCAGTACGGTAAAAACAGGAAGAAACCATATAAAGCTAGGAAAAATATAATGGCATGCATAAATAGGTGAAATATCCATAAAAGACTTAGTTTAGCTTAAGAGAGACCTTTGCACAACTCGTGGAATGAGTTAAAAAGTTGAAAAAACACCGCTCTGCGTTATCTGCAGACAATAAATTTTTACTCAAACTCCATCGCTCTAAAGATTCTACCAATGTTTTGTTTAGCTAAATCACTGAAGGTATCAAGGTGTTCGTAGGTGGATAGGTCCATTTCGTAGGCTTCTTGTAAGTCGCCATCTTCTTCTAGGATTTTTGCCACTTGTTCGCGCACGTATTTGAGGTAATCGACCGTATATTTGCGCACTTCTACCATGGTTGTCGGTGTGCCGTGTCCGGGGATGACGATTTGTGCATTTAATGGTTCAAACTTGGTTTCCCATGTGTTTATCCACGCGGCGGTATCGGTGTGATCTGTGACTGGTAATAAGCGTTGATGAAATGCCATGTCGCCTGCAATAACCAGCTTTTGTTGCGGAAGCCACACGACAATGTCGCCAGGTGAGTGAGCCGGTCCTAAATGCAGGGCTTGGATGATTGTGCCGCCCATGTTTAACTCAAATTTATCCTCAAAAGTAATATCAGGAACGGTGGCTTTGGTAAATTTGCCCTTTTCTTTT
>JALWML010000470.1 GCA_027083915.1 Lysobacterales bacterium
AGGTTGAATTCAGCTATTGATTATTTGACTCCAAATCAGAAATTTAGAGAATTAATGAAATGTGGCTAAAAATGTCTCCGATAAAACTTGACCATTACATAATGCTTTAAACAACGATAACGCGCTATAACTTATGAGTTACCGTTCTTATTTTATCAACAATTTTAACAAACTCATCAGGGTTTATTGCATCCGCCATATGTTTATAAACAGACTCTCCGATAGCCGTTAATTCTTCTTTGATATTCAAAGCTTGTGCTGTCGGATAGATATGTTGATACTTAATTTCATCAATAATCGATGGTTTGCGCAGCAAATAGCCTTCATCCACCATCTTATTAATAAAGCGTGTGATTGTTGATTTTTCTAGGTGCAGCATTGAACCAATTTCTTTTTGTAAGAGGCCTGGATTATCTAACACCAACCGCAACAAATAAGCATGAGCCGCCGATAAACCAACACTCGCATAAGCATCATTCATCAGTTTATTCACCACTCTCGATAAATGGTTAGCATTAAAATACAAGCATCTTTCAAACATGGATTAATTATACATTATATGGTTGTATATACAACTGTTTGAATTATGTTAACCTATTTTAGATTAAATCTAAGCGTTATAAATTAGGAAATAAGTGAGAATTGTGGGATATATAGGTTTTTACTTCACCACTTCTTTAATAACATCCTCTCCAGATTCTGATAGTTGATAAATCCCTCTGGATTGTTTTTCAAACCAACCGTAATAATTGTTATATAAAATATCTCTGGCTTTAGGTTCTGGTAATTGTTCAGCAACCACCGAGGCTTTTGTCGCTCCATTTTTGTGCAAATAGATTCCAACAGCTAGGGCGCGTTGTCTGTAAGCAGTCATTCTGCCTTGCTTGGTAGATGCTCCACCAAGGTTGGGATCACCTTCTCTGCGCATAAACTCACCCAACAAGCGTTGCAATCGTGGTTTAGAGTTTCTTGGTTTATAAGGCATTGGGTCGATTACAATATCAACACTTCCAGTTTTAATAGTTGGATCAATGACAATCAATCCCAAGCCAAGCATCTTCAATAGTTTTAGAATTTTGCGTTTACGGTGTCGCTGAATTTTATAATTTTTTGGTATACCGATATAAACTTTTGAAGACAAAGGCAAACGATCCACCGCTTGCAGAACCACGGATAAATTTATGGACAATTTAAACTCAATAATTACCGGTTCTTCTTCACCACGCACAGCCATAACATCACACTGTACCACCTCACCTTTGACCTCATAGCCTTGGGCTTCTAGAAAGTGTTTTAGTGGAATATAAAGATTGGATTCTTTCATTACCTTACAAGTATCCGCTAATTTGACTTGTTGGTTTTCCAAGAAAAGGATGATTCCTTTTGCAAGGACCTAATATACAATTGTTCAACTTGTTCTCGTGCCCAAGGTGTTTTACGCAAAAATTTAAGACTAGAGTTCAGAGAAGGGTCTTTATTAAAACAATTAATTTTAACCAATTGCCCAAGTTTCTGCCATCCATATTTTTGCTGTAATTCTGTAACAATATATTTAAGGGTTTTCCCATGTAAAGGATCAGTCATTAGAAATTAACTCCTTGATAAAATATAAATAATACAATCTGTGATTATAGTCTAGTAAATTATTATCCCTTTACAGTTTATTAATAAATAACAGGATTACTTATTATTTATATTGTCTAAAGGTTTCTAAACAGCATTAAATAGTCTGAGAAAATTAACATTAAGACTATCTTATTCAGTATACTATACCTAACCATTAACCCTAGAGACTCAAAATTGACGAATAAAGCTTTAACAATATTACTGATGCTGATAACTTTTCAAAATGTTTCAGCTACCCAAAAATTTGATACGATAACAATAGATGGAAGTCAAAAGTTTCATAGCCAAATAAGCTCCGCTTTAGAACTGCTAAAACAAAAATCACCTAATCACTATCAGCTAGTAAAAAACTCGATATCGACAATAAGACAATCGAAAATAATTGATATGAAATTTGAAAGCTACCCATCCATTCTGGACATCAGCGATAACTATACATTTCACTCCGTTGCCTGGTGTGCCGCCACCATCGTCAACTATGCAAATCACACAAAACGTTATCATGACTTTATGACTAGCTATGGAGGCAATATTCCCCAAGATTTTTGGAATAGTTTTGAGGCTGTTTCACAATCCCATGATTTACAAACTAAGGTATTAACAAACATACAAGCACCGACAAGAATCATTAAATACGTACAAAAGCAAAAGAAAGCACACATACAAAAATATTTTGCCGATACCAAGCATGAACAAAAGCAGTTTGATAATATTAGCGTTATTGGAACACCAGAATTTAATTCACATATCCTTACAGCACTTGATTTACTCAAGCAAAAAGCCACTAAAAATTATACCTATTTAAATAATTATATCAGCATAATTAAACAAGCAAAAGTAAACAACTTACGTTATTACCAAAACCCACTAATACTTGAAGTCAGTGACAAAAGCGCTGTTGAATCAACCACGTGGTGTGCAAATACCCTATTGCATCACGCACTTGATGCTTACCACATACAAATTGATAAGACTCAATGGAACACACCTAAAAACACAGCACAAAACATAAGAATCTTAACAGAAAATTTAATTAAATTAAATGCGCCAAAAAACGAAATCAGTATACTAAATTCATTAAATGAAACAACCGAACATTCCGCCGCTTTTAATGGAACTTATCACATAAACCACTTTGATAAAATTTCCATTCAGGGTGACTTAACATTCATTCAACAAATAACATCCGCATTAAAAGTACTAGAATCAAGCTCACCTGACAATTATAGGTATGTAAACAACTATATTACAACAATCAAACAAGCCAAAAA
>JALWML010000471.1 GCA_027083915.1 Lysobacterales bacterium
TCCGTACCATTCAAGAACTTTTAGGTCATAAACGATTAGAAACAACTATGATTTATACACATGTGGTTAAAGAGCTAAGCCAACAAAATCGTTTTAGCCCTTTGGATTATTTATAACTCCTTTTTTCATCAAATTTTATCCCCTCATTTTTTAATAAAGCCAAGATGGGTTGATAAATATCTTTTGTCACAGGCAATATTAAGCCTTTGTTTGCAATTTTATTCTCTGCAATTAACTGTGCTGCCATCGCTGCAGGATAACCCACTGTTTTTGCCATGGCACTATACCCTCCGACTTCGCCAATTTGTTTTAATACAGATGTCAGCTTGTATCGACTACCATCTGCTTGTTTGATGACAAATTCATGTTGTAAGACAACCATGTCTTTTTCGCCCTTTTTATAACTTAATTTTTGCAAAAGCAAGGCACAAAAAGCATCTAAGGCAGAGGGTTTGGTTTCAACTGTTTTATCAGAAAAACAACCTATCCATTGCAAGGCTTGATTGGATTTTTCATCTAATCTTTTTTGAATTTCACTTAAATCATCGGAATTAAGTGAAACAACAAAATCTTTCCACGAAATCCCTTTTGGAATAGTCATAGGCTCAGGATTTAATAAGCCCAAAGATTTGGCAGATTGAATAATTTGGCTAAAGCCTTGGTACCGCAATGTTCCGCGTAAAATTGTTTTTGCCGATTCTATTCCGTAAGTTTTTTTATAACTAATTGACTCGCGATTTGGGTAACCTTCTAATTGCAAGTCAGCAATTTTCATGGGTTTACTCCACAACAACAAGTCTTTACCTTCTACCTTAATCACCTTATCATTGTGCAAATACACCGCATCATTCAAAAGAGCCATTAACGCACCACGCGGTTCCCATGAAAATTTGTAACCCAAGGGGTTGTCATTATCATCAGGAGCAGGAATGCCACCACACCAAGAAGTGAAGGATTCTACTTCTTCGCCATTTTCATGGGCTTTGTCAATAATTTCCATGGCACTTAAGTGATCAATACCAGGATCGAGTCCTATTTCATTAAGGATAATAATATCCGCATCCTCTGCTTGTTGTGCCAAATTTCGCATCACGTCAGTCTCATAACTAGCCGTCACTAAATGAACCTTTTGTTCAATACAGACCTGAGCAATAAGAGGATGAAATGGAGCAGGTACGAGACTTAGCACCACATTTTTATCCTTAATAAGGCTAGCGAGATCTGCTTTATTGCTAACATCTATTTGCAAGCTTGAAATCTGTGGGTATTTCTCGCTGACCTTTTGTGTATTAGCATAATCGTAGTCCGCAAGAGTTATCTGATTGTTTTTGTTTCTACTTAAATATTCGACTACAGGTTCTGCAACAAATCCTGCACCCAAAACTAAAAATCTAGTCATTGTTTAATCTCGTGTTATTTGTTACTATCTTATGCCAATATCTTTAATGAGTAAAAAACTTAATGGAAAACTTTGGTTTTATTTCAATTGTGCCTGTATTGGTAACTTTATCGGTTGCCCTATGGTCTAAAAATGTTATTTTAGGCCTATTTTTCGGTGTTTTCCTTGGCGTACTCATCTTATATGGTCTTAATCCATTTACTGGTGTTGGCATTGTGGTTGAGAAATACATTGTCACGCAAGTCACCAAAAGCTCTAATGCTGGCATTCTGGTGTTAATGGCCTTTATTGGTGGCTTAGTAGGTTTGATGGAAAAATCAGGTGGCGCCGCTGCTTTTGCTGGAATGGTCGTTAAATACATCACTAACAAAACCAAGGCTAAGCTTGCAGCTTGGGTCAGTGGTTCATTGTTGTTTTTTACTGATTCTGGAACTCCTCTTATTGTTGGACCTTTATTTCGTCCTATTATGGATGGTTTGAAAATATCGCGAGTCAAATTGGCTTGGATTATTGACTCAACCGCATCTCCTGTGGCTGTTCTTATTCCATTTATTGGTTGGGGTTTGTATTCTCAAGGATTAATTGCTCAAGAATATGAAGCCCTTGGCATCACCGAAGATGCCTTTACCACCTATGTGAAGGCTGTTCCTTTTCAGTTTTACTCTTTGCTTGCTGTGGTTATGGTGCCATTAATTATTACTATGAAAGCAGACTTTGGCCCCATGAAAAAGGCAGAGGAAGAACGCGAAAAAGGAATTGCACTGCAGGGCGATGCGATAGAGAAAATCGAACTTAAAGAAATATCAAATGCTAAACCTATCATGGTCTGGCTGCCTTTATCGATTATGATGATTGTTCTTTTTGCCTTACTTATTCCACATGGCTTTCCTTTTGATATGACGCACATTCCTTCCAATGCCTTTCGTTCAGCGTTGTCTACGGGTTATATCTTTGCTTCCTTATCACTCATTATTTTGATGGCAAAATACGGCATTAAAAGTCTAACCGATGGATTTAATTTATACCTCAAAAGTATGGGCAATATGTTTAGTATTTTAATAATACTTATACTGGCTTGGTCACTTGGGACTATAGGTAAAGATTTGGGTACTGCCAATTATATCGTCTCACTAGCAGATGGCTCTTTTCCGGCCTATTTGGTGCCACTTGTCGCTTTTATTATTGGTGGAATTATTTCTTTTTCTACCGGTTCATCTTGGGGAACTTATGCCATTTTGATTCCATTAATTGTCCCGATGGTATATCAACTTGATGCGCCCATGTATGCCTGCATAGGTGCTGTTTTATCAGGTGGATTATTTGGCGATCATTGTTCGCCAATTTCTGATACCACTATTCTTTCTGCCACGGGAGCAGGTTGTTCACAAATTGACCACGTTAAGACACAACTTCCTTACTCACTATTTAATGGCGCCTGTTGTGTTATTGCCTATTTATTTGCAGGAGTCACTGGCAGTGTTTGGGGTTTAGC
>JALWML010000472.1 GCA_027083915.1 Lysobacterales bacterium
AAATGGACGTAAACGAGTCTTACTAGAAATGAACTGCGATGAAGCTAATATTGAAAAAGTAGTAAATTTATTACCCGCCATGCGCGCACCAACAGTGGCTAAACTATATAATAGCAAGGATTATGCTGTACGAGCAGCGGTGAAAAAGAGTGAAGTTAAATCATTGATTCCACAATTAATCAAGGCAGGCGCGATTGATATTTTAGAAATTCCCATTCGCAAGGCAATATAGCTTATTTAGGAAATGATGCAATGTTAAAACTAGATTTCAATGAACGAGCAGATTCAATCCCTAATTGGTTAAAAGACTTTAGTGTGGATACATCGCAGTTGTGGAAATACCCCAACCGTGTGGAAGTTGAAGAATTGCTTGCGCAATCGTTAAATACTGCAAAAGAAAACATATTTCTCAGCAATGGAGGAGATGAGTCCATCGACTTACTGTTTAAAATGTGCAAATTAAACAATCAATCCATCCTTTTACCAATACCAGCATTTAGCCAATACACACACCAATTGCGTGTTTGGGGTATTGAACACACCATCATCGAAAGCCATGATGATTTGTCTATTGATTTAGAGGTAACTGCACAAAACATGAAGCCCAATCAATGGTTGATTATCACCCGACCCAACAACCCAACGGGCGAGTGCATAAGCGAAGGTGATTTAATCAATCTCATAGAATTGGCACAAGTCATAGGCACAAAAATCTTTTTAGATGAGGCTTATATTGAATTCTTCCTAGAAAATTCAAAACTTAACTACGCGTTAAATTATGACAATGTTATTTCACTACGAACTTTCTCAAAAGCCTATGGTTTGGCAGGGGCACGCTTGGGCTACTTGCTTGGTAATAGTGAGTTAATCAACGCGTTTAAAAAAATAGCACCACCGTTTAATGTCAACCAATTAAGTTTGCAAATGGCGAAACATGCCTTAAAAAATACCAACGAAGTGTCGCGCTACTGCAAAGTGATTGCCATTAATCGTCAACTGGTTTATGGCTTTCTCAAATCCTGTGGCATCGAAGTTTTTGATGGTAAAGGAAATTTTTTGCTGTTTAAATTACCTCCCAAGAAAAAGATTCTACTGAGTTTATATCTTGGTAAATTAGGCATACAAATCAAAACCAATGTAGATGATTTGCCTGATTGTGTGCGTATCACTATTCCTGAAAATATAACGTTGTTGTTTGACGCTTTACAGACCGTTTTTAAACCTGAAATTATTGGTTTTGATATGGATGGCGTGCTGATTGACACCTCCAAATCTTATGACCAGTGCATTATGAAAACCGTTAATTATTTCACTGAAAAGTCGATAAATGCCAGCAATATCTCCGAACTTCGCTCAAAAGGCGGATTTAATAATGACTGGAATTTAACTCAAGGATTGATTAAAGGCTTAGGGTTTGTTATTGAACTGGATGAAATCATTGCAAAATTTCAAGAATACTACCAGACCTATAAAAACAACGAAATCAACTTATTACAAAATGATAAGTTGTTCAATAAAGGCTATACAACTGCCATTATCACAGGGCGACCAAAGGCTGAAGCACTTGATGGTATAAAACAACTGGCTATAAAACCTGATTACATTATCTCAGCCGATGATGTTTGTCAGCAAAAGCCCTCGCCCGAAGGCATCAACAGTCTTAAAAATAAAACACAAAAATCACGCATGTGGTTTTGCGGTGATACTGTCGATGATATGCAAGCAGGACTAGCTGGTAATTGCCTGTGCATTGGTATTGGCACAGATGCCGAAAACCTCTATGCAGCAGGTGCTGATATTGTCCTTGAAAACATAAACCAACTCGAAGAACTGTTATGATAACGATAAATCGCAAAACCAAAGAAACAACTATTGAACTGACACTAAAAGTCAACAGCCAAAATTCACAAGTCACAATTGATACGGGCTTACCGTTTTTTGATCACATGTTGGATCAATTGGCATCGCATGGTGGTTGGGATTTAAGCTTAAAAATGACGGCTGACCTAAAAGTGGATGACCATCACGGCATCGAAGATGTAGCGATTTGTCTGGGGCAGGCTTTGTATCAAGCCTGGAAAGCACAAAGTAATAAACGCTATGGCCAACGTTTATTGCCAATGGATGAAAGTCTAACCATGGTGGCTGTGGATTTGTGTGGGCGCGGTTACAGCGTAACAAATTTACCTTTTACTATGGAACAGCTGGGCGGCATTAGTACCGAAATGTGGGAACACTTTTTCTATACTTTCGCTATTAACGCACAAATCAATCTACACATTGATAACCACTATTTCAAAAACAACCACCATTTAATTGAAGGCGCCTTCAAGGGTGTTGCTTATGCTTTAAAAGAAGCCTTAACTCCTAATGAAAAGAGCACAACAACCAAAGGTGTGTTGTGAAAGCAGGCATTATCAATTTAAATTCAGGCAATTTATTAAGTATTGTTTCAGCTGTGGGAAAATGCGGTTTTACCACAACGGTTATTGACAAACCACAAGATGACTTTGATGTACTAATCATGCCCGGACAAGGCCGTTTTGGCTTTGTTTGCGAACAACTAAACCAAAATAATTGGCGTAAATTTATTCTTGATTGGATTGCCCAAGGCAAGAAATTTGTCGGCATCTGTGTTGGTATGCAAGCTTTATTTGAAAACAGCCAAGAAGATGTGAAGGCCCAAGGTTTGGCGATTTTTAAAGGCACAATTGAAAAGCTCAAGCACGCTAAGACGCCAATGGTCGGTTGGGCACAACTGGATTCAACCGATAAATTTTACCAACAACAATTTGTCTATTTTGTTAACTCTTATGGTTTACCACAAAGTGAATATTGTGTGGCATCGATTAATTATGGTGAATCATTTTGCGCTATTGTGCAAAAAGACAATGTTACTGGCTTTCAATTTCACCCTGAGAAATCGGGAGCTTATGGTTTAGAGGTTTTAAAACAATGTTTAAAATAAATAGTTGGGGCATGGACTTTAGTCCATCATTTCAAATAACACGCGGACTAAGGTCCACGCACCAAAGAGAAACCTGTAAGGTGGGCTTGCCCACCATCAAGTTATCCGACAAACTCAGTAGTTTCAATAGACATATTTGGTGGGCAAGCCCACCTTACGGTCTGGGAGTATAAAATGTCTAATATGTTTAACAACACATCCTTAGTTCCACGAATAATCCCCTGCCTAGATGTTGCCAACGGGCGCGTGGTTAAAGGCACAAATTTTAAACAGTTGCTCGATATGGGTGACCCCATTGAGCTAGCATTAAAATACGAAAAACAAGGCGCAGATGAAATTGTGTTCTTGGATATTAAAGCCAGTGTCGATAAACAAGCCAGTGCACTTGCTATGATTAAAAAAGTTGCCATGACTTTATCCATTCCTTTTACTGTCGGTGGTGGCATTAAGCAACTAAGTGATGTGGATAAATTTTTTGATGCAGGAGCCGACAAGGTCACGTTAAATACAGCAGCCGTAGAAAATCCAAAATTAATTAATTTGATTGCTAACAAGTACGGTTCGCAAAGTTTGATAATTGCCATTGATGTTAACCATGAAGCCAGTGGCGACTTGACGATTTACACTCACGGCGGTTCAAAATTAGTCAATAAACCCTACCAAACATGGATAAGCGAAGTGGTAGAGCGTGGTGCTGGAGAGGTTTTGATGACAGCCATGCACAAGGATGGAACAGGTTCAGGGTTTGATTTAGATTTACTCAAACAAGCTGATTTTCCTTTGCCTATTATCGCATCCGGTGGTGCAAATAAACCCGAAGACTTTTTAGAAGCTATTAACGCTGGTGCCGATGCGGTATTGGCAGCAGGTATTTTTCACCGTGATGAATACAGCGTAGCCGATGTAAAAAATTACCTAATAAACAACAACATTAAAATGAGAATTTAGACATGTTAATTCCATCAATTGATTTACTAGACGGCAAGGCCGTACAATTACAACAAGGTCAAGCCGATAAAAAAATAGTCGAAAAAGACGATGTCTTTGCTTTATTGGAAGAATTTTCACTCTATGGTGAAGTGGCAATTATTGACCTCAATGCCGCCATGGGTACGGGCAGCAATCAAGAATTGATTGAACAAATGTTACGCAAAAAACCCTGTCGGGTAGGTGGAGGTATTCGTGATTTAAAAACCGCTAAAGCCTATTTGGCAGCTGGTGCGACAAAAATTATTTTGGGCACTTCGGCTAGTAGCGATTTTGTGAAAAAATTACCAAAAAATTCACTTATCTTTGCTATTGATGCCAAAGGCGATTACCTCACTACCCATGGCTGGCAACAAACGGGCGAGAAAAAAATTGTCGATATTATTCCACAATTGGCAAAAAATTGCGGAGAGTTTCTTTACACCCAGGTCAAAAATGAAGGCATGATGGGAGGCATTGACAAGGCAAGAATCGAGCAAGTCATTAAAGCATCACCCATATCTGTGACTGTTGCTGGTGGTATTTCCAGTTACGAAGATTTGCAATGGATAAACGCTAAAGGAGCAAACTCTCAAATTGGTATGGCGATTTATTCAGGAAAAATGCAATTGGATGAAGCCTTTATGTCATTGGTTGATTTTAGCAAAATGGATTTGATACCGACTATCGCACAAGATGCCAAAACAAGCAAAGTGTTGATGATGGCTTATTCCAGCAAGGAGTCATTACAGCTCGCTTTATCACAAAGAACAGGTACTTACTATTCGCGATCTCGACAAGAATTGTGGACCAAAGGGTTAACCAGTGGCAACACACAAAAATTAGTCCATGTAGATGTCGATTGCGATGGTGATACGATATTGTTCCAAGTAGAACAAGGTGGAAATGCTTGCCACTTTGAGCGATACAGTTGTTTTGCCAGTCAGACTAAAAACTATTCGTTGAACTATCTGGATGAAATCTTTGAAACTCGCCTAGCCGAAGTTAACGATAAACCCTCCTTCACCCAGCAACTATTTGCCAGTCAAGAATTGCAAATTGAAAAGTTAGAGGAAGAGTGTCAAGAATTGATCGAAGCCACCGAGCATAACCATGTGCGTTGGGAAGCGGCTGATTTGTTATTTTTCACCCTTGTTATGGCAAAAGCCAAAGGCGTGAGTATTACTGAGATTGTTAATGATTTAAGGAGTCGTAACAATGAACGCTAAAATCATTAAAATTGAAACCTGTAAGATGGGCCCTGCCCATCATGTAAACATAATGCTTTGTTTTACAATTACACATAAAAATGATGGGCGGGGCCCATCTTACAATTAAAATAAAAACTTGAGATATAACGATGAAAATAATACAAGCCAAGGATTTTAAAAGAGCTGAATTAAAAGATAACCAACAAATCGAAGACACAGTTGCCGAAATTTTAAATGATATTCGCAGCAATGGCGGTATGGCAGTCGATAGCTGGAGCCAAAAAATTGATGGGCAAAAAGGCAAACTTATAGCGCTTAAAGCCTTTGAAGATTATGGTTTAAAACCAGAATTATCTGAAGCGATTAAAATTGCCTATAAACGCATTAAAGCTTTTTGCGAGTTTCAGGCAAAAGACCTAAAAAACGACTCGTTTAACGATGGTTTTGGCGATTTTGGCTACATTTACCAACCCATCAAGCGTATTGGTGCGTATATTCCAGGTGGTCGATTTCCGCTTATTTCCACCTCTTTAATGACCATAACACCGGCCAAAGTAGCAGGTTGTGCTGATATTGTTGCCTGTTCGCCATCGGATCATCCTGCATTGTTGGCAGCGGCATCACTTGCTGGAGCAACGCAGTTTTTGCACTTGGGTGGTGCTCAAGCCATCGGTGCATTAAGTTATGGTTACGGTCAAATTGATGCGGTCAATATGATTGTCGGACCGGGTAACGCTTATGTTAATTCTGCTAAAGCACAAGTGCAACACCGCACCAAAATTGATACTTTAGCAGGCCCAAGCGAGCTCCTGATTTATGCAGAAACACTAGAAAATCCTGAGTGGATTATGTACGATGCCTTGGCACAAGCCGAGCACGATCCTAATGCCATCTCACTGGTTGTCAGTACATCACAACAGCTGTTAGAAAATCTTTACACCCGTACAAACGCAAGCACGGCAGGGCAAAGCTTGATTAAAAACAAACAAATTCTCTTTATCAATTGCGAAGCCCAAGCCCAAGCCATTGCATTAATCAACGACTACGCACCCGAACATTTACTGGTAACTGATACCAATTGTGATATGAGCTTATTCACCAACTACGGTTCCTTATTTATTGGCGAAAACTCCGCCGTCGCCTTTGGCGATTATTGCACCGGTCCAAACCATACCCTACCAACCAATGGTGCAGGCAAAAACTCTGGCGGATTAAGCGTCCACCAATTTTTAAAAGTGCTCTCCACCCAAAAAGTTAATGATAAAGGCCGAATTGAATTAGCGAAAACGTCGAGTATTTTGGCAGAAGCTGAAGGCTTGGTGTTTCACCAGGAAAGTGCGGAGGTGAGGAAATAGAATAAACCAAAATATTGGAGTTTCTTGCGGGCTCCTTGTTTGGCTTGAATGACAAGGGAGGCATCATTTCATAATGCCAAAACAACACATAGTTTAAGTGTTTTATATTTCAAAATGACTTTAAAAAAAATTATTCCCTCCTTCTCTCTCACCTGTTTTAACGGTATATTCTATATCATAATCAAATTTTAAAAAGCAGTCGTATTTTATATGCACCTTATGAACATGAGTCCCAGCAGCAACCCATTAAATTCACGCTCAAAAATAAGACAAATTATGAATAGAGGCCAAAATATTCAATGAAATAAGTAAAATTAGGATAGCTCTTGAATGCTTGAATGATAAAGCAGAAAAGCCAATAGCGGCCAATAATTGCAATGATTTACCCAATATGACTCCTTTAACTATACCAAAATTTCTAGCTAACCATTGAATTAGAAGGTTAGCTTCAAGGGCAACGCCATCCTTGTTCATAAAGGCTACTGTGGTGAAGCCGTCTATAATTTCCGATAATATCAACAACCACCAAAAGACCTTATAATTTGTAAGGGAGTTAAGCAGATTTGATTTTAGTGCTATTTCAGTATCAAGTATTTTCATTTATTAAAGTATATCAAAAGACACTTTAAAAAGAAGTGTGTTTTATTCATAAATCAAACATTTAAAAATAAAATTATTGTAGAGTGGGCTTGCCCACCCTTGCATCTTAGAAATGTGTGTAAAAAGAAGTAATTTGATTTACTTAATTTTTGAGGTGTTTTCTTGCAAAAGAAGCTTGTAAAAGCTTCAGCTACGTAGATGAATGGCATTTTTAAAAATAGGGTGAGGTTAAAAATTAACATTTTCTGCTAAATTTATGATTTATTGACAATTAAGGTGGTGGTTTTTATGATTTCTTAATGTGATATTTGGTAAAATCACAGCCTTACATTGAAAAAAGACAATTCAAGGCATGATTAAGCATTTACAAGAATTACTAGAAAAAGCAGTTGGCTGTTTACAGCGTGATGGAGTTTTTCCTAAAGACATTGAACCAAAGATAAATTTCGAGCGCACACGTAGCAAAGAGCATGGCGATTTCGCTACTAATTTGGCGTTGACTTTGGCTAAACCTGTTGGTAAAAACCCTCGTGAAATTGCTCAATTAATATCAGATAAACTAATTGAGTCAATGCATGTGGAAAAAGTTGAAATTGCTGGTCCTGGTTTTTTGAATTTCTTTTTAACTAACAATTGCCGCCGCCAAGTGGTTAAACAAATTTTAAAACTTGGTAACAAGTATGGAAATAATGACTTTGGAAATCATAAGCGAATAACTGTTGAGTTTGTTTCCGCTAATCCGACTGGCCCTTTGCACGTAGGTCATGGACGTGGTGCTGCTTATGGAGCGTCATTGTCCAATATTTTGGAAAAAAGTGGTTACGATGTTCAGCGTGAATACTATGTCAATGATAATGGTCGTCAAATGGATATTTTGGCAACGTCGGTTTGGCTGCGTTATATTGAGTTATGCGGTGTGCCCGTTGTTTTTCCAGATAACGGTTATCAGGGAGAATACATTGTTGATATTGCCCGTTTTGTACGCAAAAAATACGGTGATAAGTTTCTATTTAAAGGCGATGCAGTTTATGAAAATGTTCCTGCCGATGAAAAAAATGGGGGAGATAAGGAAAAACACATTGATGGTTTAGTTCATAATGCCAAGCACTTATTAGGTAAGGATAATTATCAAAAAGTTTTTAAAATTGCCTTAAATACTATTCTTTCTGGCATCAAAGCCGATTTGGAAAGCTTTAATGTCAATTATGACTCGTGGTTTTCTGAAAAACAATTACACGATGGCGACACTATTGATAGAGCTATTGCCATATTAAAAGAAAAAAATTATCTGTATGAAAAAGATGGGGCTATTTGGTTTATGTCCACTCATTTTGGTGATGATTTAGATCGTGTTGTGGTGCGTGAGAATGGTCAAAAAACTTATTTTGCCTCAGATATCGCTTATTTGTTGAATAAGTTTGAACGTGGTTTTGAGGGAGCTTTATATGTATTTGGTGCCGATCATCATGGTTATATTGCGCGACTAAAAGCGGCAGCTAAAGGCATGGATCTTAACCCAAAAGACATTGAAATTGTATTAACACAATTTGCCAACTTAATCAGGGGCGGAGAAAAGATTCAAATGAGTTCTCGTTCAGGCAAATTCGTTACTTTAAAACAACTTATTGATGATGTTGGTGTTGATGCTGCTCGATTCTTTTATGTTATGCGTTCTCATGATCAACACATGGATTTTGATTTAGACTTAGCTAAATCACAAACCAATGAAAACCCTGTTTTCTATATTCAGTACGCTCACGCGCGAATTTGCAATATTTATAAAAAACTCGAAGAGCAAGCTTTGCAGCATAATAAAGAAATTGGCAATGCCAGTTTAAACCTCTTAACTCATGAGAAAGAAGAAGATTTATTACGCTCGATTTCATCTTATCCAGAAATATTGATTACAGCTGCACGGACACGCTCCCCGCACACTTTGGCTAATTATTTGCGAGAAGTCGCTCAAAATTACCATAGTTTTTATGATCAATGTCATATTGTTAATATAGAAGATGAGAACTTGCGTAATGCACGAATGAACTTATCTTTGGCAACCAAGTCTATTATTGCCGATGGTTTAAGTTTATTGGGTGCATCTGCTCCTGAATCTATGTTTTCTGAAGATAAGGATAACAACTAAGTACATGGTAACTAAAAAGAAAACAAGCAAGAAAAAGACAAAGCGCAAAGTTGCTGGTCGAGCTGCACCCAAGAAAAGGTTGCCTGGTTGGATATTGCTGTTACTTGGTATGTTGTTTGGTTTGGTTGTTGCGGTTATAGGATATGTTAATGGCTGGGTACCAAAACCAGAAAACCCAAACAGTAAACCTGTTGCGCAAGTGATAGAAACTCAAAAAGAAAATACCATAGAAGATAATAGTGAAGATTTAGCAATTGAACCACAAGATAATTTTGATTTTTATACTACCTTGCAAGATATGGAAGTTGAAATTGATGCAGAAGATTTAGCGCAAACAGATACAAGAAAACCCAGCACCTATTATATTCAATTAGGTGCATTTAAGCGCATTGAAGATGCAGAGACATTAAAAGCTAAGGTGGCATTTAGCGGCATTTCGGCATTTATTGAAAGTAATAAAATTAAGGGAACTATCTGGCATCGAGTACGAATTGGCCCTTATACCAGCAGTAGAAAGGTCGATGTTGCTAAAAGAAATTTACAAAAAAGTGGCTTTAATGCTATGATTATCAGGCAGAGTCAGTAAAGCAGTAACAAAACGAGAAATAAAAATGAAAAAAATATTGTTTTTATTACTAGTGTGCGGTTTACAAGTATCCGCAAAGTTGCCTGCGCTTAATGCTTTTGTGAAGTTACCACAACTTGATATTCAAAAAGAGTTAAACCACGATATCGATAACAATAAGTCTCGCCCTTTAAGATATGCAGTAGCAGCAAAAATTGATAATGTATTTATTAAAGATAATACATCACAAGGAGGTCAATGGAATAAACTTGCAGATGGTTCTTGGGTATGGCGCCTCAAGATTTCTACTGAGAAAGCATTGTCTTTAGATGTGAGTTTGGATGATTACTTTTTACCACCAACTGCAAAGTTGAAAATTTATGATTGGACTGGAAATTTAGCAAAGGGCCCATTTACTGACAAAAACAATAACTCCTATAGGCAACTCTGGCCTGGTTCAATTATAGGGCATGAAGTAACTTTAGAGTTAACAGTCTCAGACCACTATAAAAAATATGTTTCATTTGCTTTGAATAGAGTGTTTAGAGGTTTTAGAGCAATTTGGCAAGAAGTAGATGTAATATCAAAAAGAGGTCAACTGCCTTTTTGGAACAATATTGATAATCCTTATTTAAGTAATAGTGGAGCTTGCAATGTCGTTATACTTATCAAAAGGAGGGTTCAATCTTCACATGCACGGGGCAATTAATTAACAACACTAAAAATGATCGCAGACCATTGTTTTTAAGTGCCTATCATTGTGGTGTCAGTGAAGATTTATCGACTAGCTACTGGCACAGTATTGCTCCGAGTATTAATATTTGGTGGAACTATGAATCAAGCCAATGTCGTGAGCCAAATACACCAAGTAGTTCAACCCCTATTCCAATAAGTCAATTTAATGATACTCAGTCTGGCGCAAGAGTTCTGGCTCAATATCAACCATCGGATATGGTCTTATTAGAGCTCAATCAAATGCCAGATCCATCTTATGATGCTTACTATACGGGTTGGGATAGATCTAATAGTAGTAGCCCTTCAGCGGTTACCATTCATCACCCTAACTTTAATGCAAAACGAATAAGTTTTGAAAATAATCCATTATCGATAACTAGTTATGCAAGCAATTCAACAGGGGATAGAACTCATTTACGTGTCAATGACTGGGACAAAGGCACTACAGAGGGCGGCTCTTCTGGTGCTGGATTATGGAATAATGAGAGATTATTAATTGGACAGTTGCACGGTGGTTATGCAGCTTGCGGTAACGACGAACCAGACTGGTTTGGGCGACTTTATACTTCATGGAATGGAGGTGGTTCTGCTGATACTCGATTAAAAGATTGGCTTGATCCAAATAATACACAGAATATTAAACTCCAAGGCCTAAGTGGTAATCAGTGTGAATCATTTGCAGTCTCTATCAATCATCAAGCAGAGTATTTAGAGATAGGTAAAGATCAAAATTTTTCTGCCTCTATCAATGGCGGTTTAGCCCCTTATACCTATCAGTGGGATATAGATGGAGACGAAATTATTGACAGTAAAGAGGCCGATATCACTGTACAGTATGCCCAAAAGTATATCAATAATGTCACCTTGAAAGTTACTGACAGCAATAATTGCACTGTAGAGACAACTCAAGCGGTTATTATTGAAGCGCCACAAATTGTTGTCAAATCGACAGCTGCATCGCAACAGTTGTGTGGAAATAATGATCAGTATATTGATCCAGGTGAACGTTGGAGGATTCCTGTTACGGTAAAAAACCAAGGACAGGTAACAGCTAATAACAGTTATATGGCCTTAAGTAAATCTAGTGCTTCCTTTTTTCAAGCTTCTGGACAAGATAACTTTGGAAACAGTATTGGGACTTGTAACCGTCAATTTATTGATATTTCTACTACTGGCACTGAATTGGTTATTGAAGATGCCAATATAAATGATGTTTTTAGTGCACAAGATGAGGGTTCAGCCAAAATTGTTATTACCCACCCATTTGATTTTTATGGACAAAGTGTAAGCCAACTGAGTTTTAGTACCAACGGTTATATTTCGATTGATTCAGAAGACAGTGGTTCAGACTTTGATAATGATTGTCCCCTTCCCAGTTTACCAAATCAGACGGCTAATGGAGCATCGACGTTAGCCCGAATATTACCCTTGCATGATGACTTGATAACCCAACATATTTATTACCAGTATTTTGATGCTTGTCCAAGACAAGCAGAACGAGATAGTAATTTCTCTTG
>JALWML010000473.1 GCA_027083915.1 Lysobacterales bacterium
GTCAGAAGGTGCAGATGTGGTATCCTATGCACGTATGGAAGTAGGCGAAGGCATAGAAAAGAAAGAAGATAATTTTGCAGAAGAGGTTATGGCACAAGCCCGTGGCGAATAATTCTCCAAAATTTAAACGTATCCTTCTCAAACTCAGTGGTGAAGCACTGATGGGCGAGGAGGATTACGGTATTGACCCCAAAATAATCAATCGTATTGCTACTGAGATTCATGAAATTCATGAAATGGGGGTAGAAATAGGTATTGTTATTGGTGGAGGAAATATTTTTCGTGGTGCTGGACTTGCTAAATCAGGTATCGATAGGGTAACTGGTGATCACATGGGTATGCTTGCCACTGTGATGAATTCTTTGGCATTGCAAAACGCTATTGAAAAAGCAGGCTCGAAAGTGCGAGTTATGTCAGCTATACAAATTCATGAAGTGTGTGAAGACTATATTCGTCGTAAAGCTATTAGGCATCTAGAAAAAGGTAACATTGCTGTTTTTGCAGCAGGTATTGGCAATCCATTTTTTACCACAGATTCAGCAGCTTCATTAAGAGCGATTGAAATTGATGCGCAAATAGTTTTGAAAGCAACAAAAGTGGATGGAGTTTATTCAGCTGACCCAGTTACCAATCCCAGTGCGGTGAAATACGATGAATTATCCTATGATGAAGTTATAGAAAAAAAACTTGCAGTAATGGATACTGCTGCAGTGGTGTTATGCCGAGATCAGGGCATGCCATTAAGGATTTTTAACATGGGAATATCAGGTGCTTTGAAGCAAATCATACAAGGCGAAAGCATTGGAACAATTGTAAATAATTAGTGTCAAAAGAGCAGTTCAACCCGTAAAGAATAGGTGTAAGATATGATAAACGAAGTAATTGAAGATGCAAAAGTAAGAATGGGCAAAAGTGTTGACTCGCTAAAAGGTGAGTTAAGCAGTGTCCGAACAGGCCGTGCAAACACAGCATTACTTGACGGTATTACAGTTGATTATTATGGTAGTGCAACGCAATTAAGTCAGGTGGCTAATGTCGCAGTTTCTGATGCACGTACACTAACGATTACTCCTTGGGAAAAAGAAATGGTTGCACCAATTGAAAAAGCAATCATGCAATCATCATTAGGCTTAAATCCAGTGAGCGCAGGTATGGTTATTCGTTTGCCATTACCACCTTTAACTGAAGAACGCCGTAAAGAAATGGTGAAGTTGGTTCATTCTTTGGGTGAGAATTGTAAGATAGCAATACGAAATATTCGTCGTGATGCCAATCATTCGTTTAAAGTGATGCAAAACGATAAAGAAATTACCGAAGATGAGCAACACAATGCAGAGGATCGCATTCAAGAGCTTACCAATACATATGTCAGTAAAGTTGACGATGTGGTAAAAGCCAAAGAAGAAGAATTGATGGAAATATAGTTCCTTTTGAACTATATTATTCGATTTGTCTGAAGAAAATTCAAAAATACCCAAACACATTGCTATCATTATGGATGGCAATGGTCGTTGGGCGACCTTACGTAATAAATACCGAACATCTGGGCATAAAGCAGGTGTTGAGTCCGTTCGCAAAACTATTAGACAAGCCTCTAAAATTGGTGTGAAGTGGCTAACTCTTTTTGCTTTTAGTAGTGAAAATTGGCAAAGACCAGAAAAAGAAGTTTCGATGCTAATGGAGTTGTTTACCCGGGCCTTAAAAAAAGAGGTGCCAGAATTGCATGAAAATGGAGTTCGTTTGAGTTTTATTGGTGATTTATCCCGTTTCTCTGATGGTTTGCGTAAGCGCATGAAAACAGTTGAAGACTTAACTAAAAATAATAAAAAAATGGTGTTAACCATTGCTGTGAACTATGGTGGTCGCTGGGATATCATGCAAGCAGCTTTGCGTTTAGCTCATGCTTTAAATAAGGAACAGCTTAAAGAATCTGATATTAATGAGCACTCATTTGAGCAGTATTTATGTTTAAACGATGCACCGCATCCAGATTTATTGATTAGAACCGGTGGAGATCAGCGCATATCCAATTTCTTGTTATGGCAAACAGCCTATACAGAACTCTATTTTACCCAAACTTTGTGGCCTGACTTTGATGAATCAAGCCTAAATAAAGCAGTTGAAGAATATGCTAATCGCGAAAGAAGATTTGGTAAAACACCAATGCAAGTAAAGGAAGAAAGTTAAATGCTCAAAAAAAGAATACTCACTGCACTTTTGTTAGCACCTGTAGTTATTGCTATTATATTTAAAGGCAATGAATTGGTTTTTACCTTGTTTACCGCATTTTTAGCTATGATGATTGGCTATGAATGGTTTCAATGTGTAAAAAATAGCCCTATTAACTCTGCTGTTATCTCGGTCTTGGTTGGTGTTAGTATTATTTTTATCAATAAAGCCAGTTTTATTGAAATTGATGTTGTGCGAATACTTATCGCTGCTTGCATAATTTGGTTGATTTGTTTTATATGGTTGTTTAAGCCTCAAGAAGGTAAAGTTAAATATGCCAAGAAATATGCACTAGGTGTTGGTGTGTTGTTGTTGTTTGGTGCCTCACTAATTTCAATTCATCAGCTGCCAAAAAATGGTGTACATCTCACTTTGGCTTTGTTTTTACTTGTTTGGGTGGCAGATATTGGTGCTTATGTTTCGGGTAAAACTTTTGGAAAACATAAATTAGCGCCACAAGTTAGTCCCGGCAAGACAATAGAAGGATTGCTCGGTGGATTGTTATTTACTGCTATATATGGTTATTTTATAGCGCAATGGTTAGGTTACAACGAATTGTTTTTTATTGTCTTTTTTCCGTTGATAGCAATAATATCAGTAATTGGTGATTTATTTGCTAGTTTATTAAAGCGACATAATAATATTAAAGACAGTGGGTTCTTGCTACCTGGACATGGAGGTTTTTTAGATCGTTTTGATTCACTAATTGCCGCAACTCCTTTTTACTTTGCTTTGATTCACTTTATTTCATGACAGCAGAGAGTCCAAAAAATGTCGTTGTTTTAGGGGCAACTGGCTCTATTGGAACCAGTACCTTGGATATTATTGCTCGACACCCTGATAAGTTTAAAGTACTTGCTATCAGTGGCCATCGTAATGTTGAAAAACTTGCTGAAATTGCTGATAAATTTAAACCGCGTTTTGTGGTTGTTTCTGATGAAAATCAATACAAGCAATTAACTCATTTAATCAATGATGACTGTACTATATTGGCAGGAGCAACTGAGTTGAATACGATTTGTCAGCTGGTTTCTGCTGATTTGATTGTAGCAGGTATTGTTGGTTCAGCGGGTATGCAACCTGTTTTAGCCAGTGTTGAAGCAGGCAAAACGCTATTACTTGCTAACAAAGAAGCACTCGTCCTAGCAGGTGAGCTCGTCATGAAGGCTGCAAAAGATAAGGGCGCTACAATCATCCCGTTAGACAGTGAACATAATGCTATTTATCAATGTTTGCCTGATTCTTACCAATGTGGAAACACACCCAAAAATCTTGATAAAATTATTTTAACAGCTTCAGGTGGTCCATTTTGGAAAAAAGCAGTCTCTACATTTAGCCAAATAACTCCTGAACAAGCCTGCGCTCATCCCAATTGGGATATGGGGCGTAAAATTTCGGTAGATTCGGCAACTCTGATGAATAAAGGTTTGGAAATCATAGAAGCTCACTGGTTATTTAATTTAAATGAAAAAGACATTGATGTGCACGTGCATCCGCAAAGTATTGTGCATTCCATGGTGTGTTACCAAGATGGTTCAGTTTTGGCACAGTTGGGTGAGCCAGATATGAGAATTCCGATAGCTAATGGGCTAGGTATGCCAGAGCGCATAACTTCAGGTGCTAATATGTTGGATTTATTGCAGAGCCAAGATTTGCAGTTTTTTCCGCCTGATTATCAAAAGTTTCCCTGTTTAGCTTTGGCAAAAGAAGCGATTAAAGCTGGTGGAACATCGATGGCAGTATTAAATGCAGCAAATGAGATAAGTGTTGATGCTTTTTTAAATAACCTTATTCCCTTTACTTCAATAGCAAAAATAAATGCTGAAATAATGACTAATGCCACTGTATCTCAAGTTGAAAATGTCACACAATTGCTGCAATTAGATGAAGAAGTGCGTGCTCACGCACGAGAAATGGTGAAAAAACATGTTTGAGTTTATTAGTTCAATTTGGTGGATGTTAGTCACTTTAGGTGTATTGGTGACCTTTCACGAGCTTGGTCATTTTTGGGTTGCACGAAAGTTTGGTGTACATGTCCTAAAGTTTAGTGTGGGGTATGGTAAGTTGTTTTGGTCAAAAAAAGACAAAACAGGAACGGAATTTGGTTTTGCCCCTATTCCATTAGGTGGTTATGTGAAAATGCTGGATACGAGAGATCCTGATATTAAACCTGAAGATTATGAATATTCGCAAACTTACAATTCTAAACCTATTTGGCAACGCGCGCTTATCATGTTTGCAGGACCTGCATTTAATTTCATTTTGGCAGTTCTGCTTTTTTGGGGAATGTTTATCTATGGTAAGAATGAAATCAAACCACTAATTGATGAACCTACAAAATTATTATTGCAAGCAGGTGCACAAAAACAAGATCAAATTATTAGTATCAATGGCTACAAGGTTAAGACATGGCAAGACGTAACATTGGAGCTAGTTACTAAGGGGTTGGATAGAGAAGATATTGAGCTAACCGTACTTCGAAATGATAATGAAGTTAAAAAATTGAAGTTACCATTATCACAATTGCCTAAAGAATCGGATGAAACAAAAATATTTGAAAATGTAGGACTCAAAGCGTGGCGAATTCCAATATCAAATAAAGTATACTCCTTAGCACCAGGAAAACCAGCAGAATTGGCAGGTGTTAAAAAAGGAGACAGAATCATAGCGGTCAATGGTGAGCAAACAAAAGATTGGTATGATGTCGTGTCTCTACTCAATAAACACATTGATAGCGAAATTAATTTAACCATTTTACGAAATAATAATACTTTAAATGTTATTATCCCTCACGCAGTTTATGATGAATCTGGAACAAGACGAATTATTGGTATTGGGCAGCAGCCTCCAAGTGAGGCTGATAAGGACTATTATCGTTCATTGGTATTTAGTAATTCATATGATGTCATTGATGCACTTGCTGCAGCTTTTAAAGAAACGTGGCGAATGACAACGGTATCTTTGAATATGATGGGTAAGATTGTTACTGGCAAGGCATCCTTAAAAAACTTATCAGGACCAATTACCATCGCTCAAGTAGCTAATGATTCCGCTTCAAGAGGTGTGGCTTTTAGGTTTTTTGGGATTAGTTAGCCTGAGTTTGGGAATAATTAATCTTATGCCTATTCCCATGCTTGATGGTGGGCAGTTACTGTTTTTACTCTTTGAGAAGATAAAAGGTTCTCCGTTGAGTGAAGAGTTTCAATTGAAAGGACAGACTGTAGGGATTATTTTCCTACTTTGTTTCATGTCAATTGCATTTTATAACGACATTTTGAGACTTGTGTCTTAAAATAACAAGCTGAAAATTTATTGAGTAACAATTTATGTGTGCTCATTCACAGAAAAGAAAATATTTATGATTAGATCTTTATTATTACTAATGCTATTAAGTTTAACGTCCCTGTCTTGGGCGTTCACACCATTTGAAGTGTCCGATATACGTTTGGATGGAGCTAACAGAATTTCCCATGGAACAATATTTACTTATTTGCCAATAGAAAAAGGTGACAGAGTAACGAAAAGAAGTATTAAACGCTCCATTAAATCACTTTTTAGAACGGGCTATTTTAGTGACGTTAAGATTTTTAGAGAAGACGGTGATGTACTTGTTGTTAAACTAGTGGAAAGACCTGCTATTGCCTCAATTGATATTGATGGAAATAAAGCGATTAAAACAGACGAGCTTTTGAAAGGTTTAAGAAATATTGGTCTAATTGAAGGTGAAGTATTTGATAAACTGCAATTAGAGCGTGTAAAAAATGAATTAACAAAACAGTATTTTTCTCGAGGGAAATATAATGTTGTTGTAGATGCCAAAATTAAAAAACTTGATAGGAATCGAGTTAAAGTAAATATTGATATTGTTGAAGGAAAAGCAGCAAAAATAAAACACATTAAAATCGTTGGTAATACTGTATTTACTGATGAAGAATTGATTGATACGTTTGAATCAGACACAACAAATTTTCTTTCATGGTATTCCTCTGATGATAAATACTCTAAAGAGAAACTAAACGGTGATTTAGAAAAATTAAAATCTTATTATATGGATAGGGGTTATGTTGACTTTAATGTTGAATCTGTACAAGTATCGATAAGCCCTGACAAAAAAGATATTTATATTACCGCCAATATTAATGAAGGTGAAAAATATACATTTGGTGACATGAAAGTGACCGGTGAAATGGTTATTGATAAAAAGTCACTTGAAAGGTTAATGGTAACTGAGAAGGGCAAAACATTTGCTCGCAATTTGACAGAAGCAAGTGCTGAACGCATGAAGATTATCCTCGGAAATCTTGGTTATGCTTTTGCTGAAATCACGCCTGTCCCAGAAACGCATAAAGATACACATGTTGTTGATGTTGTTTATTTTGTTGACCCTGGTAAACGTGTTTATGTAAGAAATATTAATTTCCACGGTAACATAAAGACTAAAGATGAAGTATTAAGGCGTGAAATGCGTCAGTTTGAAGGGGGCTGGTACTCAAAATCTTTAGTCGAACGCTCCAAAATAAGACTGCAACAAAAACCCTATTTTGAAGAAGTAAAAATTGATACGCCGAAAGTGCCTGGTACTGATGATCAAGTAGATGTAGAAGTAACAGTCAAAGAAAGAAACTCAGGTCAGTTTCAGTTTTCAGTGGGATTTTCACAAGTTAGTGGTATCAATACAGCAATATCTGTGTCACTTCAGAACTTGCTAGGAACAGGAAATACTTTATCTTTTGCCATTAACAACAGTAATTTTTTTAAGCGATTAAACGTCTTTTATGAAAATCCTTTTTATAACGATGAAGGTGTTTCTCGTGGATTTAGTATGGATTATTCTACATCAAATTTTGGAGAAGCAAACATTGCGCGTTTTACTTCCAATAATGGTGGATTTGGAATGCACATGAGTTTTCCAATATCAGAGTATGATCGAATTTTTACAAGTCTTGCCTATCAACGTAGAAATGTAGAAGCAGTTTTAGGCCAAACTGCATCCCTTATATTTAATGATTTGTGTGAATTAGGTGGATATACTTATACAACTCAACCGACATTGCTATCGGGTGTTTCTTGGGATGGTATCGCGTGTGCTCCTGAAGCAGTAGAAACGATTCCTCCTGATGACCCTGGTGGTATAAGACAAGGAGAGTTAATTCCTTATCAAGTTAGAAAAGCTTTTACTTTTTATACTGCAGAAGCTCGCTGGTCACGAGATAGTCGCAATCGTTTCTTTAATCCAACACGAGGGGCATTTTACCGTTTAGGTGCTGAGTTTACACTGCCTGGATCAACGGCTCAGTTTTATAAGTTTACGGCTAAGGCTAATAGATTGTTTCCCTTAACTAAAAACTTAACTTTATCTTTGACAGGTGAGCTAGGCTTTGGTGATGGCTATGGAAGTACTACTAAGCTACCATTCTTTGAAAACTTCTTTGCAGGAGGGACACAGTCATCTATTCGTGGTTATAGAGACAATACTCTTGGACCAAAATCGTCGATTATAGATGATAGTTCGTCAGGTGATTTACCTTTGACTTCTAGACTTGGAGATCCTGTTGGTGGTAGTTTAAAGACTGTTGGTTCAGTGGAGTTGGTATTCCCAACTCCATTTGCTAAAGTTGGAAACTCTGCTCGTTTAGCTTTGTTTTGGGATTTTGGTAATGTTTTTAGTACTTATGATGACTTTGAAGCACGAGAATTTAGACACTCTTATGGGCTAGCATTAAAGTGGCAAGCCCCAGTTGGACCAATAATAATTAACTTTGCGCGTCCATTTAATAATGATAAATTAGATGATACAGAAACAATACAGTTTGCATTTGGTAATACATTCTGATTAAATAATAACCATGAGCAAAGGGTGTAGTCATAAAAACAAAAGAAAAACAATATTTTTAATATTGTTTTTTTTTAGTGCCTATGCTCTTTCGGCCAATAAAATTGGTTTTGTCGATATGGATAAACTTATCGATAACTCCCCTCAAATCAGTAATGCTCGAGCTTTAATTACTCGTGAGTTTGAACAGCAATATGCAGATATCGAACAAAAGGAAGCGGATTTAGAACAATTAGAGAATAGAATCACCAAGGACGGGGCCATGATGTCTTTAGCTGACTTAAAACCACTTCAAGAAAGAGCGCGAATATTAGATAGACAAATTAGACGGGCGAAAGAAGATTTAAAGGATGCAATCAGTATCCGAAAAAATCAAATCTTAAGTAAAATACAAGATGAACTCAATAAAACAGTGGAACAATATGCCAGAGATAATGGTTATGACGCGATACTTATTAATGCCATTCTCTATGTCAGCGATGAAATGAATATTACCTCAGAAATTTTACAAATACTAAAAGAAAAAGAAAAGAATGAAGATTAGTCTAGATGAGTTAGCGAGAAGATTTAATAGTAAATTTTCTGGCAATCCTAATCATCAGGTTAATGCTGTAGCAGCTTTGGACTCTGCTGATACAAATCATATAAGCTTCTTAGCAAATTCCAAATATTCATCACTGCTGAAAACAACAAGAGCAGGAATTGTCATTCTTTCACCTGAAAACAGTAATTCTTTCCATGGCAATAAAATTATTGACAAATACCCTTATGTTATGTTTGCTAAGGTTGCTGCTCTTTTTCAAAAATCAAAAAATACCTTGCGAGAAGTTCACCCAAGTGCAGTGATTTCAGACTCTGCTGTTATAGGAAAAGATGTAGCCATCGGGGCTTTTTCAGTTATAGGAGATAATACAGTAATTTGTGATGATACAGTGTTAGAAGCGCGTGTCACAATAGGGTATAATTGTCATATAGGTAAAAACTGCCTTATTAAACCGAATGTTGTTATCGCCGACGAATGCAAAATAGGTGACAATGTTATTTTGCATCCAGGTTGTGTTATTGGCGCAGATGGTTTTGGTTTAGCACGGGATGAAGAAAGGTGGATAAAAGTACCGCAATTAGGAGCTGTAATCATTGGCGATGATTGTGAAGTTGGCGCTAATACGACCATTGATCGCGGAACAATGGATGATACTGTTTTAGAAAATGATGTACATCTAGACAATCAAATACAAATTGCACATAATGTTAGAATTGGTGCACATACCGTTATGGCGGGATGTTCTGCAATAGCAGGTTCTGCCAAAGTTGGAAAAAATTGCCTGATAGGCGGTGGTGTTGGAATAATCGGACATTTAGAAGTGTGTGATAATGTCACGTTACAATCTATGGCTTTGGTGACACATTCCATTAAAAAGCCAGGCAGTTATAGTTCAGTATCACCTTTACAAGAAACCTCTCACTGGCGTAAAAGTGCAGTAAGGATAAAACAATTAGATAAAATAGCTAAACGATTAGCTCGTTTGGAAAAGCAAGAGAGCAAAAAATGACAGAAGAAAAAAATACATTAGACAATGTAGAAGTCACAAAAATAATGAAACTACTACCGCACAGATACCCTTTCTTATTGGTGGATAGAGTTA
This sequence comes from Lysobacterales bacterium, assembly GCA_027083915.1. Lineage (GTDB taxonomy): Bacteria > Pseudomonadota > Gammaproteobacteria > Xanthomonadales > Marinicellaceae > NORP309. The sequence goes on from JALWML010000473.1 coordinate 9,709, forward strand.
TTGACTATAAACTTGGCGAACATTTAACTGCTATAAAAAATGTCACGGTTAATGAACCACATTTTAATGGGCATTTCCCGAAATTCCCTGTTATGCCAGGCGTTTTAATTATCGAAGCGATGGCTCAAGCTTCAGGAATATTGTCGCGTTTAGCAATTGGTGAACTAACTGATGAAGAAGATATATTTTATTTGGTCAAAGTGGATAAAGCAAAATTTACCAAAACAGTAATACCAGGTGATCAGTTGCACCTACATACAACAATTAAACGCAGAATGCGAAACATGGTTCAATACGTTTGCCAAGCCTCTGTGGATGGTAAAGTGGTGGCAAAAGCCGAATTATTATGTGCAAGTAAAAGTTAATTATGAGTCAATTGATACACCCAACAGCCCTCATTGATGCGTCAGCAAAGATTGCTGATGATGTTAAAATTGGTGCTTACAGCATAATTGAATCAGATGTTTCCATAGCATCTGGTACCGAGATTAAACACCATGTAACAATTGCTGCTCATACTGATATTGGTAAAAACAACCGCATTTTTCAGTATTCTTCTATTGGTGAAGAGCCACAAGATAAGAAATATAATGGTGAGGCTACTCGAACCACAATGGGTGATAACAATACCATCCGCGAGTATGTTACCATAAACCGTGGAACTGTGGATGATTTAGGTGAGACACGAATCGGCAACAACAATTGGATTATGGCGTATGTACATATTGCTCATGATTGTGTTTTAGCAGATAATATCATTATTGCCAATGGCACAACATTAGCAGGTCATGTTCATTTAGGAGACTACGTTATATTAGGTGGATTTACCAAGTTGCATCAATTTTGCCGTATAGGTGCTCATGCTTTTACAGCAATGGATACAGGATTTCAAAAAGATTTGCCGCCTTATGTCATGGCACAAGGCAACCCTGCTAAGCCTCGAATTATTAACGCAGAAGGATTGAAACGTCGCGGGTTTAGTCAAGAGGACATCACCGCACTAAAAAAAGCATTTCGATTGCTGTATAAATCGGATTTACGCCTAACCGATGCCTTAGTAGGAATGCAAAAATTAGCAGATAAGCATGCCTGTGTTCAATTAATGGTTGATTTTATTAATTCAAGTAGTCGTAGTATTGTCCGATAAGAGAAACAAAATGGAGCACAATAAGTTTAGAGTTATTGTTACAGGACGCTATAAAAAACATATTGATGAGGCTATCGCAGCTGAGCGAATAGGACGAGAATCTGAGATCACTCCAACACAAGCATTGACAATTATCCAATCAAGAGAATCATATGTTTTATATGAGTCAATAGAGCATGCAAAAGCTTATCAAATCAAACGCTTTTTACAAGACAGTGGTATTGAAATAAAGCTGGAACCGGCTTTAACATATTATGGCAAGGTAGCAGAAGAAACAAAAGAGCAAGAAAAAAAACAAGGACTATTGCAACGCATAAAAAATCTATTTAAGAAGAAAAAAGTCGTCGAACAACAAGTCAATATCAATTGGGAAGATAAACCACGGTTTAATCGCAGTACAATAATTTACAGCCATAAAATAAAATTGCCAATTGGTTTGATGATTAAGGCTGCACTTGTGTTATTTGGGATTTGGTATTTTTGGTTGAAAGCCATTACAACGGATATTTCAGGAGATGGTTTTGATGAATATGGGGATCCCATTGTGCTTGTATTTACAAGTAAAAGTTGTTTAGCTGATTGTTCTAAAGTTTTGGGAAATTTGAAAATGAGAAAAGTTCCTCATGAACATTATATTATCAACACAAAATTAAAAGATGATGATAAGTATAAGTTATGGAAAAAATACGGTAAAAATAAATTTCCATTGGTCATGGCTGGCAAAAACACATTAACAGATAGTAGTAATACGGGTTTAATTGAATTATTGGGAACGACATTTGGAAATCAATATTTAACTTCAATTGAAAAAGAACTTTATAGCAAACATTTTCATGAAGATAGCACACCAAAGATAGCAATTTATTGCAAAAGTAATAATGGTGTCTGTCAACAGCTAAATAAAAAACTAAAAATTGCCAGTTTAAAATTTAACTATATAGAAGTCGATAAACTAGACAATACTAATACTGTGGTGGAAACTTTGGAATTAAAACAATACCCTACCATTTGGAAAGGCTATAAAAAAGCCCACGGTACAGATGTTAGTGGTATCTCATTGATGTTTGATTGAAAATAGCGGATGAAAAAGAGAAATCAGCATCTGTAGGAATTTTAGGAAAAACAAAGCCCCTGCAATCAAGCTTCTCCTCGAAAATATAAATTCTCTCTTTTCGAGGCTTGAATCTCTCTAAAAA
>JALWML010000474.1 GCA_027083915.1 Lysobacterales bacterium
CCAAAAGATTATTAAACAGGTAAACCAACTCACGCAAATCAAAAAAGACAAGTCATTAAAATGCCCTGTTACTGATATAACTCGTTGTGCTATTGATACGCCCTTGAGGGAATTATACCAATCAAGCATTCAGAATAAACAAGACCACGTGACTTTACTGGATAAAGGAGAGGAATCCTTATTAATTCGATTGCATCTTATTAAAGCAGCACAAAAAAGTATTGATATACAAACCTTCATATGGGTTAATGATGAAGCAGGGCATTTGGTATTAGCAGAATTATTGGAAGCGGCTAAACGCGGTGTCAAAGTCAACATCATTATTGATCAATTGTTTTCGATGGGTAATAGTTGGTTTTTGGCAGAATTAGCAACTTTACATGAAAATTTTACGGTTAAGATGTTTAATCCAACCTTTAATGAAGGTCATACCTCGGCGTTTGATTTTTTTAGTGCGCTTGCCTGTTGTTTATCTAATCTTAATCGTCGCATGCACAATAAATTGTTTTTGGTTGATGACAAGTATGGCATCAATGGTGGTAGAAATTATCAAAATCGTTATTTTGACTGGGATGAAAAATTCAATTACAGAGACAGAGATACCTTGGCAGTTGGGGTAGTAGCCCAAGAAATGAAACAATCATTTAACCATTTTTGGCAATCACCTTGGGTAGTGCCTTTGGAAAATCTAGATGATATTGACTACCGAATTCTAAATAATCAAGAAAATAAATCCAGCTGGTTGGTCGCTCAAGTTCCCAAAGCAGTGCAATTGAATATCAAAGCTTTTGATTATCAATTAATGCAACAATTATTTGTTGATACTGCCATCGCTGTGGATGAAGTTGAATATTTTAGTGATTCACCCGAAAAATTATTTATAAAAAACCGTGAGACAAAAAAGCAATATAAGCAAATGAGCTTGAAAATCAAAGAGTTGATTTTATCTGCGCAGACAAACTTGTTAATGCAAACACCTTATTTAGTGTTAAGTAAAAAAGCCTATAAATCGCTCAAATCTTTACATAAGAAAAAACCTAATGTTGAGATTACTGTTTCTACCAATAGTTTATCATCAACCGATGCTTTTTATGTCTATGCCATTTCTTTTAAACATAAAAAGAAGTACCTAAAAAACATAGGCTTTGATATATTTGAATATAAACAGTCGCCAGGATATAAAACAGAAATGTTTGGTATGCGATTTTCCAATAGTGATACACGCTTTGGTCTTCATGCAAAGTCTATAGTCATTGATAAAAACATATCACTGATAGGCTCCCATAATTTTGATCACCGCTCAGATATTCTTAACACAGAATCTGGTTTGATTATTCGTTCAAAGGCAATGGCAAATCTACTGACACAGAAAATCAAGAAAGATATGATGCCAGAAAATTCATGGACAATAGCAGCCAATAAAAAAATTCCCGTACTGAGTTTTTTTAGCGGGCTTATTGCTAATGTGTCACGCTCTTTGCCCGTTTTAGACATCTGGCCATTTAGGTATTCGAGTAGTTTCCAATTACGTCAAGGGAAAAAGGAGTTGCCAAGAAATCACCCTGATTTTTATAAAAATTATAAGAATGTGGGTAGTTTTCCAGATGTAGGGTTGTCATCTAAGCAAATACAAACGATAATGATTACTTACTTTTTGGGTTTTGCCGAGCCCTTTATGTAAAATTCAAATCAGGATAAAGAAATACAATTACTAGCAGCTGTGATTCACTATCTTGATTTGAGCAATTGAATAATTGAGAGAAGAATGAAAAATAAACTTATAGGATTTATAGTGGTTTTAGTGGTAATACTGTCATACCCAACATGGCGATATTTTCACAATGCTAATGTGTTTGCAAAGGCTATAATTAATCATGCTTCAAGACTTGGAGAGTGGCAATATGGGTCGATTAGCACTAGTTTGGGTGGCTCAATTACTATCAGAAACCTTAAGTTTACACCTAAAAATCACAAACAATCTTATGAAATTAGCTCTGTTAATATAGAAACAAGACCTTTGTTTCTTTTTAAAAACTCCGCACTTAAGTTAAACACTCTTTTACCTGAGTTTCTTTCAATGTCAGTTAATGGTGCATCACTTGATGATGAAGCAAGTGATATTTATGATACTTTACAAGAAAGAAGTCTGTGGATGTATATAGCCGGTTATGCAGGCAGTTTTGGTTGCAAGAAAGATAGCTATACAGTGTTTCCAAAAGATGCTTGGAAAAAATTGATAGGAGACGATCAAACATTCAATTTAGATTTATATTATTCGCGGCAATCCAACGGTAGTGTTGATGTGGATTTAATTGTGACTGCTGACGAATTGTTTTCATCAACCTGGTCCAGTAATTTAAAGGCTGCCTATTTTGAAAATCAACTCATTCTGGAAGATCTTGTTGTCGATAAACTATTTTATAATTATCTTGATAACGGGTTTAATCTTAAAAGAAACAATATATGTGCACAAAATTATGGTAATTCTTTTGCTAAATACAGACTGAGTTCTGCAGAACATCTACAACAATATCTTCGCACTTATTACTCCAAGCAATTACCAGAGGATTTATCACAACGCTATCAGCGAATGCTAACTCCAGATATTGAATTTAATGCCATTATCACTCTTGATGAGCGACAATATGTTTCAGATTTTGTACAACAAGAGCAAATTGCATTGTACGAAAACTCACAGCTTGAAATATCAACATCGAATTCAGATTATTTCACAGCTGAATTAGTTGATATTGATTACACTAAACTTGATACAGAGCGCCTAAAAAGTGAAATTCTTGAGAGGGAAAAAATTGAGCGGCAAAGAAAGCTTAAAGAGCAAAAGAAAACAAAGAGTTATTTAAAAGCAGTTGTCTTTAAAACAGGCAAATCAAAATCTCGAGCAATTTCTCTGCAAAACCTATCTTCTGTATTGAATAAGAAATTAAGGATAAAAACCAAACGTGGTCGTCCGATCATTGGTTATCTTAGAAAAGTCGATGCAAAAACAATTACCATTGAAAGCTTATTTAAGAATGGCAATGCAAAAATGATATTAAATAAAAAACAAATTGCTTCGGTAGAATTAATGCAATAAATGAAAAATGTAAGTGCTATCCCTATATTGCTTGTGGTATTAGCCCTGAGTATAATACTTGCATTATCAGTGGGTTCGCAGTACATTCCTTTTTCTGAAATAGCCTCTTCAAACCAATGGAATGAAATCATTTATTCCATTCGATTACCGCGTGTTATTAATGCAATCAGTGTCGGAGGATTATTGTCTTTGGCTGGGTTGTTGATTCAAAATTTGGTTAAAAATCCATTAGCTGACCCTTATATCTTGGGTATATCTGGAGCATCCGCAAGTGCTCAATTAATTCTTATTGCCTTGGGTGTTGTTCTTCCTTTTGCTGTTTTTATCATGGTTGGTTTTGTTGCGGCATTATTATCCCTTGGTCTCTTGCTTTTAGTATCCTCAAAAAGAAACATCAATACCCAAAATTTACTGCTCAGCGGTGTTGTTATTGCTTTTGCCTATGGCGCAATAATCAGCATGGTTCTCACATTAAGTCCTACAGCATCTACAAAATCGATGCTTTTTTGGCTAATGGGAGATTTGAGTTATTCCACATCATTATTTTATCCCATTATTGTTCTTACTATTGGCACCATTGGCGCTTTTAAATACCACAAAGAGCTGGATTTATTGGCTCGAGGGGAGTTTTTTGCTTTAAAAAGTGGTGTAAATGTAAAAAAGATAAATCTTATCATTTTACTGACAACATCGGTATTTACCGCAGTTGCTGTCTCCATGGCAGGAACAATCGGCTTTGTCGGTTTGGTAGTACCGCATTTGGCTCGTTTACTGGTTGGAAATATTCATGCACGATTGATTCCTCTTTCAGTTCTTATTGGTGCTCTTGTTCTGCTTTTGGCTGACACATTGGCGCGAACTGTTGTTGCTCCTATTCAACTCCCTGTCGGTGTCTTTACTGCTCTATTTGGCGTGCCTGTTTTTATTTATCTTTTGCGAAAAAGAACATGATTGAGATCGACGGTTTATCGCTAAATATCGATCAGAAATTATTGTTATCTGATTTAAGCATCACGATTGATAAAGGTGAGTTCTGGGCAATTTTAGGGAAAAATGGCACAGGTAAAACAACTTTGTTGCATACCCTTGCAGGGTTACAAAATTATTCTGAAGGCAGTATTAAAATAGATGGGTTTGAATTAAAAAACCTTAATTTCCTGACTCGAGCACAACAGCTTGCTCTTTTACCCCAGATTCAAGAATCTAGTTTGGATTGCAGTGTACAACAAGCTGTTTCATATGGGCGGTACGCATGGCACAAGAACAACACACCGAACTTAGAGATTGTAAGCCAAGCATTACATGATATGGAATTAAGCGATTTAGCACAGAAAAGTATCCAAGCTCTTTCAGGTGGAGAACTTCGCAAAGTCGAAATCGCAACAATTTTAGCTCAAGATAGTGCAGCGATGTTATTGGATGAGCCGCTAAATCATTTAGATTTAGCCTTTCGTTATAAATTAATGCAAAAACTTAAAGACTTATCACAAAATAAGGCCATAATAATGGTGACGCATGATATACAATATGTGCAACAATACTGTTCGCATATAATTATGTTTTATGGCAAATCTCGTGTAATATCGGGAAAAACAAATGATGTATTAACACAAAAAAACTTAACAAAAATGTTAGGTGTAGAATTACCAGACTCAATTTTGAAAAATATATGAAAAAGGAAAAATCACTCGCAGCTTCGATTTCACCTATTGTGAAAGCACTGTATAAAAATGGCATAATCGATAAAACCTCGGCACAGCGCATCTTACGTAATGCCAAATTGACTTCGGTTACCTCTGTTCATCCTTATGTCACTTTATCGGATTACAAACTCATAAATGAAAAAACAGGCAAACCATTGTCTATCGAATTTATTACACAATTTGTTGCTGAAATGAATGGTTTGGCTTACCTGAAAGTTGACCCAACTAAAGTCAATGTAAATAAAGTCACTGATGCAGTTTCTCAAGCCTACGCCACTAAGCATAAAATATTGCCTGTAGATATCACTCCTGACTCAGTTACATTTGCGGTGGCAGAACCTACCGACACCTCTTGGTTGGAAGAGTTGCAGCGCATTTTACGTTTGGATGTTATAAGAGTACATTCAAATCCATTGGATATACAGCGCCTACTTTTTGAATTTTACGGTGTCAACAAATCAGTAAAACATGCACAGAAACAACACAAAAATCGCTCACTTGACCCTATATTAAATCTTGAACAATTGGTTAAACTTGGCAGTAAAGGAAATTTAACAGCCGATGACCAACATATTGTCAACATTGTGGATTGGTTATTACAGTATGCCTTCGAACAAAGAGCCAGTGATATTCACTTAGAGCCAAAACGCGAACAATCTATCGTTAGATTTAGGATTGATGGACGCTTACACAATGTCTATGTTTTACCAGCTTTGGTTATGGGGGCTGTTGTTAGTAGAATTAAAATCTTATCACGCATAGATGTTGCCGAAAAGCGCAAGCCCCAAGATGGGCGAATCAAAACATTATCAACAGATGATAAAGAAGTCGAACTACGTGTTTCAACTATGCCAACGACTTTTGGAGAAAAATGCGTTATGCGTATTTTTGATCCAGATGCCGTGGTTGAAAACTATGAAGACTTAGGATTTTCCAAAGATGAAGTCAAACAATGGTTGCAAATGATTAACCGCCCACATGGCATAGTTTTGGTTACTGGTCCAACTGGTTCGGGTAAAACAACAACTTTATATTCGACTTTACGCAAGTTAGCTACCGAAGCCGTTAATGTTTCATCGGTAGAAGACCCCATTGAAATGGTGTTCCAAGAACTCAATCAAATGCAGGTCAATCCAAAAATTGGTTTAGAGTTTTCTAGTGGGATTCGTACCCTTATGCGTCAAGATCCAGATATTATTATGGTTGGTGAGATTCGTGATTTAGAAACAGCTAAAATGGCTGTTCAAGCATCTTTAACAGGTCACTTGGTTTTATCCACCTTGCATACCAATGATGCACCATCTGCAATAAATCGCTTAATGGATTTAGGTGTACCTGATTATTTGTTGCGCTCAACTTTGGCTGGGGTCATTGCTCAACGTTTGGTTCGATTATTATGTCCGCATTGCAAAGAACCCTCAAAAGTCGATGCAGAAGCTTGGGTATCATTAACCCATCCTTGGAATTTGGAAATGCCAGATAAAATCTACCACAAAGTCGGGTGTTTAGAATGTCGAAATACAGGCTACCACGGACGTACAGGGGTCTATGAAATCATGCCAGTAACTGGCGGTTTACGTAAAATGATTAAAGAAAAGATTCCATCAGAGACTGTGGCTGCAGAATGTTATCGCATCGGAATGCAACCTCTGAGAATATCAATTGCCAACTTATTGAAAGAAGGCAGAACTTCACTCGAAGAAGCATTGAAATTAGTGCCGCCTGAATACGATTAATATTAGACTCAAACGCGTTTTACTATCGAGATTTTGTTTAGAAACCTTTCAGCTATTAATCAATCCTATTGATTGAAGATCAGTTTTATTCAAAACCATTTGTAAAGATAAAGCCAGCCTGCTCCCTAAAGTTTACAGTAAATAATGTGTTTTGCTCTAAACTTCTGGCGTTATCCTTTTCATCAGCAACACCTGTGGCAAGTGAGTTATACATAACATCAGGGTTTGAATAATACATTCTTCGGGTACAACCCATTGTACAAGGTGCAGAATAAGACATCACAGTTCGATAGGAACCATCATGGTATTGTCCGTAAGAATAAGGAAAGGAACCATTATTTGGCCAGGCACTAGAATTTTCTGGATTGTGCTCAAGACCTAAATTATGACCGAACTCATGTGCCATTGTTAAATTGCCAACTGCACAGTTATATCTAGTTACTTGAAAGGCGGATTCTGAAAAACCAGGACCAGGGTTTCTCATGACATAACCTATACCACAACCTGTGGTAGATGAAATCATCGAAACCAAATCAGCACCATAATAATTACGCAAATTTTGTACAGTGGCATCACTTCTTAACCAACTTAATTCTGTATTTGAGTCACCACTCTCATCACGGTCAATGCCGACAATTGCAACTAAATTAACAGAATCAACTCCTGCTAATAACTGGCTATTTGCTAATGATGTATTCATGTTGTCAATAGATGCTTGAGCTAATGACTCCATGGAAGCAACTGAACCAACAGTGGCTAAAGCATCGTTTGAATAAACAATTAACACATCCAAACTTGGTGAAACGCCATTAATGGCTTTTTTTGCTTCCACATTATTTTTTCTGTTATTGAATGTGGGTATACCACCATCACAGGAATCATATTTTTCAAGGTCTAATTCAATGATTCTAACTCTATTATCACCCAATGAAAAAATTTCAAACACCTGCTTATCTATGAAAATAGAACCAGAAATTGATTTATCTACAACAGCAAAATTTGCCGTGTTGCTTTTATTGCCATTAACATAACCAAACCAGCTGTATTTCGTGTTTGATTTGTTTTCAAGCTTGGTATTGACTAATTGTATTTGCTTTCCACCTGGAAGAACTAAGAAAAGCGTGTTATTAGATTTAAGTTGTGAAGTATCAAGAACGGCTTCAATTATGGATATAGCATTGTAATTTGAGGTGTGAATGTTTTGGGTTTCAATTTGGCTTAATAATCCAAGACCTTGTGACTTTAGGTTTGTCATTATTGTCAATAATAATAGGGTGAATAGTATTTTTTTCATAGTGGTGTCTGTTATCAGTGCTGTCTAATAACACTTATCATAGCATAATTAATGCAATTAAATGGATTTATGCCTTTGAGTTAATATATTATTCCACATAGTAAAAAAGATACAGTTTATGAAAAATAAAAAAATATTAATACTCCAAACAGGGCAATCTATTAAACAAGCCCGAGATAAATATGGAGATTTCGATAAGCTTTTTATTAAAGGCATGGGTGTTGATAAATCACAAACTAAAACCATTCACGTTTACGATGATTTAGGGTTCCCGAACCCTAGAGAATTAGCCGGGATTTTAATCACAGGATCTCCAGCAATGGTGACTGAGGGTAATGAATGGTGCATAAAAACACAGCAATGGATAAAACAGTTTATTGATTCAAACATTCCAATACTTGGTGTATGTTATGGGCATCAATTATTAGCAAAAGTCCTTGGAGGAACGGTTGAATGGAACCCAAATGGTAGAGAAATTGGGCAAGTTGATATGGTGCTTACCTCTTCTTCTCAGGATGATTTGTTGCTTTCAAGTCTAATTAAAGGCTCAACTCAGAGTATAAAGGTCCAAGCCACACACCAACAAGCAGTTACTTCTTTACCAAAGAATGTCACCATCCTTGGCACGACTAATTTAGATTCTCACCATTGCTTTTGTTATAAAAATCATATTTGGGGAATGCAATTTCATCCCGAATTTACTCCAGAAATCATTAAAGATTATATTCGATTACGCTATGATGACATTAAACAGGAAGGGCTCAACCCCGATCAATTAATTGTTGAGGTAGAGGAAATTAATAATGGTCCAACATTATTACAAAGGTTTGCAACAATTTGTTTTCAAAAAGAGTCGCATAAAGTGCTTAAAAGTTAATGAATATCAAGATGTCTTATCTAGATACATGTGATAATGCCACGATTTAATAACCTGATATTTAAAGAGTCCAGTACAAATTTATGTGTAGAGTCATTTTTTTTGGTTTCATCCTAGCATCTTCAGTTTCCATGGCACAAATGCCACCATTAACTCCTCCTCTAGATCCACCAGGAAACACATCATCCCCAGAAAAAATAAAACTGGGTAAAATTTTGTATTGGGATGAACAACTCTCTGCAACAAAAACGGTTGCCTGTGCCAGCTGTCATATCTTATCATCAGGAGGTGTTGACCCACGTTCAAGTATTTCAAATCCATTATCTACTAATGCAGGATTTGATGGCATCATGAATACTGCTGATGATATTACTGGCTCTATGGGAGTACCTGAGAGTGGTGCTGATGGTAACTATATATACAACTCCTTACATGGTTACAATCCACAAGTTACTGGTAGGCGAGCGCCTTCTTCGATTAATGCAGGCTATGCACCAGAACTGTTTTTTGATGGCAGAGCAGGAGGTCAATTTTATGACCCAATTACTAATGATTTAATTCTTATTAGTGGGGCAGCTTTGGAATCGCAAGCCCTTGCTCCACCAACAAACCCAGTGGAAATGGGGCACAATGGCAGAGATTGGAATGATGTTGTTATAAGCGTAAAAACCTCCACTCCGTTGGCATTAAGTCCATCAATTTCTGAAGAATTATCCCAATGGATTAATTCACAAAATTATTTTCAATTATTCGAAAAAGCCTTTGGTACAAATGAAATTACCGCACCAAAAATCGCCATGGCTATTGCCACCTATGAGCGTTCTTTGTATTCCAATCAGGCACCCTTTGATGCCATGATTGAAAACCAAGACCCTTCATTTTTGACCATACAAGAAAGAGCGGGCTTTCAATTGTTTCAATCTCAAGGTTGTAACACGTGCCATAGCAGTGCATTATTTTCAAATGGAGAATTTCAAAATATTGGAGTTACCCCTAATGCAGAAGACAGCGGGAGATTTGCTGTCACTGGAATTGAGGCTGATCGAGGGAAATTTAAAGTAACATCATTAAGAAATTTACAATTTAGAACTTCATTTATGCACAACGGTCGTTTATCCTCACTCGAAGAAGTGGTGGAATTCTATAATCGAGGTGGTGACTTTGCTAATCCAAATTTAGATACGCGAATTCAGCCTTTGTTTTTATCACCGACACAAAAATCTAGCCTAGTGGCATTTTTAGGACGCCCCTTAACAGATCCGCGTGTAACCAATGAAACAGGTCCTTTTGCACATCCATCACTTTATGCTGGCAGTTCACGAGAACCACAAATTACGGCAGCCGGTGTTGCAGGCACTGGTGGTAAAATCCCACAGCCAACAGCCATTGAACCACCATTGTTAGGCAATCCAAACTTCACCGTTGCTGTTGAAAATGGATTAACAGCTGCTAATGCTTTTTTTGTTGTGGATTTATCTGATCCAGGAACCAATGTTTTACCAGTAACAGGTTTAAATTATGAAACAATACAATTATCAAATACCGCTGATGGACATGCCTCGTTAAGCATAGCTTTACCAACAGATAACTCTATGATTGGTACAACGCTATATGCCCGTTGGTATGTTGAAGATGCTGCCGCACCAAATGGCTATGCTGTATCACCCTTAATCGAATTTACTTTATTTGCAGCCAATGACTATGTCTATGTCGATTCGTTTGAAGACTAATCTATTTAAGCGTCTACGCTATTGTGATAAGTGAGCAATAACTTACCTTGACTATACCCCTAAAATCAATAAGAAATTAGGAGTATAGGTCAAGATAAGACAATTAATATCTCTTTAGTTTCCAGTTAAGATATTTTAAATGCTGTTTTTATAAATTTAAGTAATAATATTAACTTATCCACCACCACATATATGAGTGCCAATACAACCAGGCTCTCCAGTTCCTGTACCACCTCCAGTATTATTATTGGGAGGCATAAAATAAGTGGTATTGCTTGGAACGCTTTGACTTGAAGTTGTTGTGTTACCATTAGGATATGTAACTACAACTTGAACATTACATGTATTTGCTGTACATATAGGTGATGCAAATGCGGAAGTTGTGTTTCCTGAAATATAACCATTTCCTGACATTGACCATTGATAGGTATTTAAATTTTGACTATTTGATGTTAGAGCTTCACAAATAGATCGTCCAGCATGAATATACTCACAGGTTATCCCTGCACTTACAGAACCTGCGTATATAGTTCCAATTAATAAAGAAGTAATTAAAGATTTTTTGAATTTCATAAATTTTCTCCAAAATAAGTTAATAAAAATTGATTCATTATTGAATCAATAGATGAGCAGTTTACAGATAATTATGAATGCTGTGTGGGAGTTTTAGGACTAAATATTGGACTAATGAGTTAAAAAATTGGATAATTGAGCCAAGAATTTGTCTTTATTTGTTGTATTAGTCAAGAGCGTAGAATGCTTAGATATAATTGCATACACTTTATTAATTATTGGAGAAAAAAATGAAAAAAATAACAAGTACTTTAATGCTTATCTTAATTGCTTCTGTGTTAAGTAGTGGTGCATTCGCTGGAGAAAACTTGCAACTAATGAGATGTACTCATACAGTCGATGGTGTAACTTATGATGAAGGAGGAATCAGTGGCAATCCTCAAACAGTATTATCAAAGTGTATCGCAAGAATTGATGCAGTTCATGCGAGCAATCCTCGAGACACAAGTAGTCCTTTGCCATCAAATTCTATTTTAGAATATCCTCATGTTCCAGTTGGTTCGCCTAACAAATCAGCTTCGATTCATTGTGATGTAGGAGTAAGTGGTTCGATTGGTAATGGTCCCTATAATTAAGATAGTTTTTATAGTGAAAATAATTGACTAGCATAGTTCAAGCTATGCTAGTTTTTTAATTTTATAGAATGAAAATTTATATACTCCTCTTATTATTGTTTAATTCCAGTGTGTTTGGTAAAGGAATCTTAGAGTTTGCTCACCCTCAGATAAATAACAAACTATCATCTTTGCCAATTTGGTCTATTACAGAAGATCAATATGGTTTTTTGTGGATTTCGACGCACTCTGGGATTTTTAAATTTAACGGTACTTCAATCCAAAATATACCATTTCTTATTAATAACAAAAAGAGAAAGGATATTAGAGTATCTAAAATTTATTTAGATACAAACAAACGATTATGGGCTGGAACCAATAAATTTGGTTTGTTCTATTTAAAAGGTGATAAATTTGTCAAATTTAAAACAAAATCAAAAATAGTAAAAATTAGATCAATTTATGAATATAA
>JALWML010000475.1 GCA_027083915.1 Lysobacterales bacterium
AACCACTGAATTAACTAAATAAGGAAAACTCATGGGGTCAACCATCATGCAAACACCGTCATTATCAATAATAAAATCACCCTCTTCACTTTCATCCTCAAAGGCAAAGCCGTATTGAAAACCAGAACAACCACCACCAATAATGTAAACTCGAAGTTTTAAATCGGGGTTTTGTTCCTCTAGCACCAGCTCTCTAATTTTGCTGGCAGCAGAGTCGGATAAAATAATATCATGAGACATAATTACTTAGCTTTTTTATCTTCAATATTGGCAATTTTACTGCTCTTTTTATCATCTTGGTAGATTAATTGTCCATTGATTCTTGAGCCAGTATTCATTTCTATGGTGCGGTAATAAACATTACCCTCAATATCTGCTTTTGAAGCAACTTCAACCTTTCCTGATGAATTAATATCGCCTTTAATTTTGCCATTTACAACAATATTGGCTACATTAATCTTGCCTTCGATAAAACCACTTTCACTGATGGTTAGTACATCATCATTTTGTGAACCGGTTATGCTTCCCGTGATTGTTCCATCTAAAATTAACATGCCATTAAAGCTAATATCACCATTTATTGTTGTTCCTTCACCCAACAAAGTATGACCTTTTTTTGAATGACTTGTTGAAGAGCTGCTTGTTTTTGTGTTGTCTTTACTATTAAACATAATTGCTTACCTATTTTATTAATGAATGCCACGGGGCTTTGTATTCTATTGTTTTTGCTTTTTTAACCTTGGGAAATAATTTTACTACCAGTTGTTCGGGTTTAAAACCATCTGGTAAAGAAAAATCAAAAGAAACTTTATGGAAATACCTGAATCGGTATTTGTTGGTTTCCTGATCTAAAACATTAATCGTTTGTTTTTTATTGTCTTTTGTGCCAATTATTTGAATACTGTATTTTCCAAAGACCTCTTTGGCTCGTGCTATTTTGTTAACGAAGATGATAGAGAGTTTTTTGTGTGTTGTCGATGTTTCTGTAACAGAGGCCTCAAAAACACGCAAACCCTTATTTTTAATGTTTGGACTTAACAGTCGTTCATAAAACTGAATATCCTGCTTAAGTTGATTGAGCTCATCAAGAAGTAATTTATAATCTTCCTGTATCTCAACAACCGCTTGTTTTTTTATTTTTAACTCTGTTTCAAGCAAGCTCTTTTTGCTTTCTAATTGAGCAATTTCATTTAAATGGAGTTGGTTATTATCTTCAAGCACTTCATTTTGTACTCGTAAAATTTCGAGCTTTCTATTTGAATAAATATCGTTAAAAACAAAACCCACAACAAAAGCAATTAAGACACTAATGATAACAACCCGTTTTGAGCGAGGTTGAGCCGTTCCTTTTTCTTGGATGACATATTTTGGTATCTCTATACCCACTTAGATTTTAACCTTTATTAAAGAAAGCGAATTATAGCACTTCATTTGTGGTGATAGACAAGGTAAACTTAACATTTATCAATGAGAAGGCTTATGCTTTGGGTTAAAACCTTTCATCTTTTTTTTGTTATTTCGTGGTTTGCAGGTATTTTTTACTTGCCCCGTTTATTTGTTAACCATGCCAGCCACAAGAAAGATGAGCATCATGAACTGTTGATTGGAATGGAGCACCGTTTAATAAAAATGATGGATTTTACGCTGATTTTCGTCCTTATAACGGGTACATGGTTGCTTTATATTGTCTCTGGTGGGTTTGAAATGCTTTATTTTCAACAGGGTTGGATTCACGCTAAAATATTATTAGTGGTTTTATTAATAGCGTATCATTTTTGGTGTAAAAAGATTCATCAAAATTTTAAACAAAATAAAGAAACACATTCACACAAATGGTTTCGGTGGTTCAATGAAATGCCGGTGTTTGTCTTAATTGCAATTATATACCTTGTTCTAGCTAAGCCTTTTTAATGCAAGCTCACTTTACCCAAGGTTCGATTTATAAACACATTATTAAAATGTCAGTCATGTCTGCCATAGGGTTGCTGTCTATCTTTATCGTGGATTTGGTTGATTTGTACTTTTTGAGTTTACTTGGTGAAATTCAAATGGCATCGGCTATCGGATTTGCAGGAATCATTTTGTTTTTTACTATTGCCATTAGTATTGGCTTTATGATTGCTATGGGCGCTTTGGTTGCGAAAGCAATTGGGGCTAAAGATGTTGAATCTGCACGAGCCTACACCACAAATATATTCGTTATTTGTTTAATTCTTGGTGGCGTTGTTGGCTTTGGTGTGTGGTTTTTTGTTCCTGAGATACTGAGTTTTATGGGAGCTAAGGGGCGGTCTTTAGCGTTGGCAAGTTCATACCTTGGCATTATTATTCCTTCTTTACCAGTGCTAATGGTTGCCATGGCAGCAGCAGGATCCTTGCGTTCAGTAGGCGATGCGAAACATGCCATGTACGTGACATTGTTGGCAGGTATAATCAATGCGGTATTAGATCCTTTATTAATTTTTACTTTTGATATGGGTATTGCAGGAGCTGCTTGGGCATCGGTTGCTGCTCGTGTTGGTATGATGATTTATGGCCTGTATTTAGTTGTTCACAAACACAACTTATTAGGCAAGTTTAATGGTAAACGCTTTAAAAAAGATTTACCTGCGATTTTTCATGTGGCATTCCCTGCTGTTTTGACTAATGTAGCTACACCTATTGGTAATGCTTATATTATGTACGTGCTTGCAGGTTTTGGTGATTCTGCTGTGGCTGGCTTTTCTATTATTGGACGTATTATCCCTGTTGCTTTTTGCTTGGTTTTTGCTATCTCTGGAGCAGTAGGACCTATTATTGGGCAAAATCATGGGGCAAAACTTTATGCTCGGGTGCGTCAAGTTATCAGTAAATCATTTGTGATTATCATCGTTTATAGC
>JALWML010000476.1 GCA_027083915.1 Lysobacterales bacterium
GTGAGTTAAAAATGATGATCCGCAGCATACGTTGGAAGGACTCTGCCCATCAGGGTTGAACTCATACTCTAAAACCAGTGCGCATTATTTCGATGGGCGCCGCCCATCCTACGGTGAGAATTGAGCCTAGTTTAGACTTAAGGGTTACTGGATGTTCGGGTAGGGTGGGCTCTGCCTATCAAAAATTAATGGTAATCTTTGAGTTGGGTAAAGTCACACCAATTTTCATTATAAAAACCAGCAGAAACAAATTTTCTAAATGAGGAAAATTCCCAATCGTAAGCTTTATTCACTAGTCCATGTTTTACAGGGTTGTAATGAATATAATCGGTTAAATGATTTAAATCGACTTCGTTACGGATGGTGTGCTCATAAAATCGTCTATGCCATACACCACTTTCTCTCTTATTTAATTTACTCTGTGATATTTCCTGTAATAACTGTTGACGTAAATCATTAGGCAAGCTTTTTGTGAATTCCATTTTTATTAAAGAAATGATTTTTGGGTAATCAGCAATATGTTCTGGTTTTAATATTGTATGAAAATGTTCAGGCATAATTGAGATGGCATAAATTTCATAGCTGAAATGTTTTTTGCATTGCTGTAAAGCCAGTTTAAATTCGGAAATATAGTCAGTTAATAAACTGCGTTTGCGATTATTAATTGTTACAGTGATAAAAACATAACTGTTTTCAACAAAGACTCTTCTAAAATTTGGCATAGCGAAATTATAGCATAGATATAATATTTTAATCGAAAGCTTAATGCTCGCGTAGGATGGGCTCTGCCCATCAAGGTTAAGCTCATACTCTAAAGTTAGTGCGTATTCTTGAAGAACTGCGTATTATTTCGATGGGCAAAGCCCACCCTACGAGTAGAATTGAGTCTTGTTTGGGCTTAAAAGTTACTGGATGCTTGGTAGGATGGGCTCTGCCCATCAGGGTTGAACTCATACTCTAAAACCAGTGCGTATTCTTGAAGAACTGCGTACTGTTTCTACGGTGAGAATTGAGTTCACTTTGGTTCAAATGGTTTGGCAAATATAAATGCATGGGCGCTTGGGCCGTGTTCGCGTAAATAATCCAATCGTTCTTTGCCTTCTTCGATTGTGGGGATATGTCCTGCTAGTACCCACCACAGGGCTTGGTGTTTGGGCTTGATTTTGTTAAACCAGGCTTCTCGGTCTTGGATGAGCTCTACATGGGCCGTTCGATACACGTAGTTTTTGAGTGAGGCTATATCTTGCCAAACGCTCATATTAACCAAAAGTAATGGATCATCAAAAACCCGAATAGAGGTGGTGTCACCTTCTTCAGATTGTAATCGCCAAATAAAACCATCGGCATTATCAGCAAGAGCATTGATTTCTTCGAGTCTGTTGACAAAGCCTTGCATGATTGGTGTGTCCATTTCATCTTGGGCTTGTGCGATATTGATTTGTGCAAGGTGATGTTCTTTCATGGTTTGTTTGTCATTTTTTAATTTGAAAAGTATAACAAAGCATACTTGAAAACTAAAAAAACCACATAAATAATGTGGTTTTTTTTCATTTAAGTCCTCATAGTCAGTTTACTTAATATACAAGAACCATTATTTGACCATTGTCTCCAGCAAATGTGCCTGTATTGAAGCGAGCGCAGTTTAAGTCCAGACCTGATGCCGAGATTTGACAATTGGCACTTCTGCCCGAGAGGTTGTTAACCACTGATACTTGATAAAATCTATTGCTGATATCAAATGGAAAGGTGATTTTGCACAATCCATTAACACCCGAACTTGCAATGCTTGCTACACCACTATCTACGCCATTGTATTGTTTGATTATTGACGGGCTAGCAAGTGAACAATTTGCATGAATCATAAATTTCATTTGACCATTGACTGGTGTTCCGCCACCTGTTTCTAGAGGTTGTTTGGTATTATTAAGAAACTCTATGCCTTGATTCGCGCGAATAATAAGGTGATCATCAACATCCTCTTCCAAATAGACAAATTCATTGTCACCAAAATTCATTCTCGCACCATGACCTATGCTTCCACCGTTTGTCCCTATTAATCTTAGGACATGATTGTTGTTTGCAAGACTTGCCTTAACCGTTAATTTATGAGTTGCTGAGTTAACTAAAGTACCAACAGCGGTGTTACTCAAAAAGTAAATATCTTGTCCATCCTTTGTCCAAGGAGATAAATTAACAGGGTCAGCAGGTCCCCAACCACCAGTAGTACTAAAAGTATAAACTTGCCCATTTGTCGCTGCGCCATCAATTACTTTATGGGCATAAGGTACGGCTTTTAATTTCTGTCTAGGGGTAAGATCAATAAATGAACCTACACCAAGTCCTTTTACTCTAATTTGTAAAAAAGTTGCATAGGCATCTAAACCAGCAACCCCGAGGTCAACATCATTAATGGTAAATAGACCATTATCTACTGGTACAAGTAAATGTTCTGATACATCTGTTTTTGAATTGCCAGCTGCATCAAAACCTTCTATTTGGAAGTTGTAGAGACCATTGGCAGGCATTCCACCATCTGAAAGTTCACCTTGGTAGGTAAAAGTGTGGTCAATCTGTTGAGCGGTAGCAATTGAAAGAGCAAAAAAGCTCATAATTAAAGTGACTATGTATTTGTTCATTGTGTATTCTCCTGGATTTATTCAAATCCGTTTGTAAATATTAATTCAGTTTGTGGAGTGCTTGCATTTTTATGCCAAAAACCACCATTTAAAGAGTAAGATCCTCCTGTTAATGCGTTACTGGCATCTACCTGAGCAATGCTTGCATTCATCGAATACACTCCCCCGGTCATTGCCTTTCCTCCATTATTTATCGAGTGTTTTTTTATTTGAAATTGTGCAGAGGCTACACTG
>JALWML010000477.1 GCA_027083915.1 Lysobacterales bacterium
TTTATTAAAGCATCCACGCTTTTGTATCTGCGCTCAGGTTCTTTACGAATTGCCATCATTACTAAATTATCCAAATCTCCTTTTATGTGTTTTTCTGGAAATCTTGCCAACTGTTGTTTGGCTAATTCAGAGGGTTTGCATGGTGTTATATCGGTAATTTGGTGAATATAATCTGCCGTTGATTCTGTGGTGTTTTCTTGTGCACGGTGCGCACTTAACAGCTCGTACAATAACAAACCCAAAGCATAAACATCCGTGGCAGTTGTAACCGAATCGCCATTAATCTGTTCTGGACTAGAATAAGCCAATGTCATCATCGCAGCACTTTGAGTTAAGGTCGATTCAGCATCAATGGTTTTAGCAATTCCAAAATCAAGCAATTTTATCGTTCCATCATTGATAACCAAAATATTTGACGGTTTAATGTCCCGGTGAATAATGCCTTTGGAATGTGCATAGCTTACGGCTTGGCAAATTTGTTTAAAGCAATTGAGGGTTTGGTTTAAATTCAATTCATTATTCTGTACATAATCCATTAAAGCAATGCCTTGTACCCATTCCATTATCATATAGAGTCGGTCTTGATAGTGACCACCACCAATAAGACTTGCAATATTGCCGTGTTGTAAAGATGCCAATAATTCTCTTTCATTTTGAAAACGTTGTAATTCCTTTTTATTGGGTGATAATTTGATGAATTTAATCGCTACTTTATGATTAAAATCACCATCCGTTCTTTTTGCTAACCATACCTCACCTTGTCCTCCTTCTCCAATGGGTTCGAGCAACTGATAGTGTTCTATATGCATTCCTGCTTGTATTGGAACACTATTTAAACCATGACTGGCAGTATGCGAGATGATACGTGATAAATCTGAATCAATATCACCTGAGTAATTTAACAGCTTGATAACCTGCTTTTTAACTTCCTGAGAATATTCGCTGTGTGTAATAAATGGTAATTGTTCATCCTTGCTAAGTTCCGAACAAGCATTGAATAATTCTTTGACTTTTTCACCAAAATTCTGTTTCATATTAATTCAATCCATCAATATATTGGTGCATCACTACGCGCCCAAATTTTAAATCACGTTCCAGTGTTGCCAATGAAATACCCAGACATTTAGCCGCCTGAGGTTGAGACAGTTGGGTGAAATAGACCAATTCAACACACTTAGCACTGCGTTCATCCAATGTATGTAAATGTTCTATGGCATTATTTATTTCATTAAAATCAGCAAAATCATCCTTTATCAAGCCTAATGAGTCAGTCAAATGAACGACCACTGCTTTATTTTTTATGCTGTTTTTATGGTAGGAATAATTGACCAAAACACGTCGCATTTGACGTGCAAGTGTTTGGTAAAAATGGTTTTGATCATTAAAAGTTAATTCCCCAGCAGACAATTTCATAAAAGCTTCATGCACCAAGTCGGTCGCTGATAAGGTGTGGTTTTCTCTTTCTTTGACCATTAATTTTCTCGCCAAAGATTTAAGTTGTTGATAAACCAGCTTATCTAAAATTTCATTTTCATTGTAACTGGATGCTTTCATAATCACTCACTTTAGCATGATAACCATGGCATTTGAAAAAATATTTTTTTTATTTTGAGGGGATTGTCAATAAATCTTGCTTACATTTAATAACGACAAACTTACATGAGAGTTTATTATGCTAAATCAAATGCCAACAAGAAATCACTTTATCAAAAGAATAGTCTTACTTTTTTGCTTATGTTCTTTCACTTTTGTCAGTGCTGAAATTGAAGATAATCCTGGTTATCGTGATGCCTATCAAGCATGGGCTGCTGCACACTTTTCATTATTGCCCACTTCATTTTTACCAGGTCCAGCGGGAACAGCTGCTGATTTAGCCAGTATCGGCATAGATATTCGCATCAAAACATTACCCGCTAAACTTATTGCACCGACTCCCAATGCGGTGTTTCCAAACAGCCCTGATGGTTGCCATTTTTCTTTTTATTTACCTCAAAAGGAAGCAACTTACGAAAATTTATTGGGCATTGCTGATATTCATAGTCTGCCTAATAATTGGGGAGCTTTTAGTGACCCACAACCCCCTTTTGTTGAACATGCCAATGCACAAGTTGTCCTTCGCGTTGCCAATCAATATTTAGATGATTGGACAGATTCAGATCATTTGGTTATTTTTCCTTCAGGCCAACATCCTGTGCAATGGAGTGCCAACACACAAATTGATCCATTGATTGACGTGACTGTGCCAATTGCCTTGTTTATTATTACCAATGAAGTCAAATATTTTAAATCATTTTTTGAAGTCCAGACCGATCCTAAAACTGCAGCAAGAGCTGCTGAAATTGGTGCACTATTCTTAATCAATGCAGGTATTGAAGCAGGAGTCATTGCAGCGGGGCAAGTTGACAGCAATTTACCCATTGATTCTGCAGTGCATGAACAAATCAGACCCTTTTCAGTATACGATATCAATCCACCAAGTATTAGCACAAGTGAGCCTTTTCCTGCATCACTTGAAGCCAATAGTTTTGGCGGCGAACGATGGGCATTTCATCAAGATGATTTTAGGGCAACCATTACTGCTACGGACCCTTGTGCTCAACCCATATTAGTGGGTAATGATGCGCCTTTCTTATTGCCATTAGGACAAACTGTTGTTACTTGGGAAGCATTAGACACTGGCATTACAGGCGGTGGAAACAGCGGTCGTGCCACAGTCACCCAAACCATTACAGTCGAAGATACCCGCCCACCTATTATTTTAGTGCCACCCAGTCGAGTGATTGAATCAAGTACAGCCATAACAAGCGATGATTTTGACATTGGTACAGCGGTCGTGTTTGATGTGGCTGATGCCAATCCAACAG